>JASHSN010000147.1 GCA_030038695.1 Nitrososphaeraceae archaeon | reverse complement strand
GGAACACATTCTTGTATACCGATACATCAATAGCTTATGCCGTTGAAGATGCTGCTGATGTCGAATCGGATTATTTTATGGTTATCTTGTAAGCCTTAGCATGCTTATCATAGTCTCTATCCATAATTACACCGATGTCTGCAAGGTTGGGAATTACTTCGGTTAGCCGATGACATAACTTTCTGCTTCAATCCCGTGACTTGTATTACCGCTGGAATTCCTCTAACTATTATCTCATGAGCTTCAATACACAAACAAAAAACATATGAATTATGTAGACTTTGCGACATCGTGTAGGATGTTTAGGATGGAGTTATACATCTTGGCATGGTCCATTCTACACTCAAAATACCTACAGTTTGGAAGCAAGCAAATTCCCCGTATCAAGTATTCCAGTTGGTCCGTAATTGTTTATTCAAAAGTATGCGAATAATCACAAACCCTTCCTGGTTTATCAAATATGTACTGTGATTCTACCTTTACATTCATAAAACATCTTGTATTGTAGCACTAAAAGATGATCAATGCGTTAATTTATCTATTAAAATCATAATTATAGCTTGATAACAATGGAATCAATTGATGTTTTGCCTCCAGAAAAGATTGCTTTTATAGCATATAACATAGGAGTATACGAGTCAGTACAGAAATTTGGAGCATTAATAACAAGTGGAAAGATAACTAATGATACAGATGCGAGCAAAATTGCGGAATTACTATTAGAATCTAGCTCTTTTTATGATGCAGAAATGATATCTTCACTCATAAATACAATGCTACACTATACAAAAAAATCGATTATAGAGAGGATAACACCTGCGCAAGTCGTTTATGTAATGAGTCAACTAAAAGCCTCGGGAGTTTATTTGTCATAACTTACACATTCTTACCCATCCGGTTTTTGAGGCATTAGCTGGATTGTTAACTGGGAACAGCAGGGAGACATCAGAGATGTGATAAGTTTATCCAAGTTGGTTAAGACACACAATGGTCCTGACAGACGTTGGCAAAGTATGGCTCCTGTTACCAAGTACGAACATTTCAGGAATGTCTCACCTATGAGGCCGTCTTTCACACCAAACTTAGATATCGGTAAGTTTCAGTGTGACATTTGGCTGAAATAAGACTTCCCAAAGTTACCGCAGATATTTGAGAAGTATAGACTAGGAGAACGAGCTATGCTTTGCCTCTGGGTTAACAATTGAATACTGCAATTCGTGAGCCCTATATTCGAATTACAGGATAGATTAAAGGAATGGTTGCAGGAGCTGCGATGAAAAGGAGCCACAATCACATAATGACGTCTGTATTAGGCCGCTTCTTAATCTCATTTAACCTGCTCTCAAGGACACCAATCCTTTCCTCTAACTTTTCGATGACAGCATCTCTTTGACCGTTCTCTCGAACTAGGGTAGCAATGAGCTTCCTGAGATGTATGGTCGACATGACGTTCAATTTATCTAATACTGTAGGCAAAGTGGAATTGCCCATAGCTGCTACTTCTGGGTTCCACGCCTCTTTGAGCAACAAATCGAAGGCACTTTTATGACCTAAGTCGACCAAAGCTCCTTTAATTCCGTCTGAAGGTCTGATACAGTTTCTTGATATAGTTGTCTGAAGGGTGGAACGATTCGGCCCATCGAGTAGCTTGGGAGCCCAGAGAGTAATAACAAAGTGAGCATTGTTGTGGAAGGGAGAGAGGTGTGGTCCGAGTGTCAGATTCTACCTCTAGAAAGCTTCCTGATCCATAAAGGCAATATCATGAGGAGATAGTCAACAACCTAACCCATTCCAAGGCTTTCCCCGGTTTACCCGGGAGCCTTACAATTTTCACCGAGAAAGTGAAGAATATATAATTCACTTCACCAAGTCTAGGCTAGAGTCTTCTAGGTCAATTTAGTCTTGGTAAACTGGCTATATGTCATAACCTGCAAAAAATGTGGTTATATATCCACCGAAAAATTGCCTGAATCAAAAGCAAAGGAAATGGTACGATCGCATTTGGGCGGTCCTGAGAGTTGCACTAGAGGACATGTAAAACTTGTAAAAGTCAGAGCATAAATGACGAGACTTTCCTGAGTAAGAGCTTCTGGACGATAAGATATTACATTAAATATTTAATCGAGCTTCGACTAATTAATTAAAATCGTTTTGTAAGTATTTTAATAATATTAGATCTAATCATAAGTGCTGCCACCAATGCTATTTCTTCCGAGGAAAGTTGACTAGGGGGCTGAGGTTCGTGCTCAGGGTCTGGAATATTTGATATTAGTCGTGTTAGGATCCATGTTATAACATAGAAGACATCAAATTAACTGAGATATTGATTGAAAACCTTTTCCCTGTCATTCCAGTGTGATACACTGGAAAACGAGTTTATGGACACGTGTGAACGTATAGGGTATAGAGCAACACATCAGAGAGATTTACTAGAGATAGATCGATAGTAATCGACTTCCAGGTTATGACCCACTACAAATTTCCCTCTGGTGTCTCTATATCAACCACTCCTCCTATATCTAGCAAATCTATCTCTTTGGCCATTTCTTGAGCCTCATAAGTTTCTCCATCCTGATTGATACACTTCTCATAATATGGACAGTATGGACATTTACTTCTCTTGGCATCATCTATCAATCTCGGTAGTATAGAAACATCACTTTCTTCTAATGCTTTTAAGAATAGGTTTTTGCGTCTAACCATCTCGTTCTTTAATATTTCCCTAGCAATATCATGCGATGGTAGAAATACTTCCCAACTTTCAATACCCACATCTTTAGCATCGAATGGTCGAAAGAAGTAATCACCTTCTGAATCACTTTTAACCCACCTAAGTTCTTTTATGTTGTACCTTATAGAAATAATTCCTTTTTCTATGCTGGTCATAACCATGTAATATAGTAGCTGCCTAAGATATGATCTGAATGTACAATCATAGAAATTTAGTCGTCTGCCATTAACGGTATCTTTTAATTCAACTATTACGTTTTTTTTGTCACTCATGATATCTGGATGGGCAAGTATTCCATCCATTTCTATAGCTGCTTGTGCTACACCCAGATCTGCAAGCTGCGTGATTATAAATTCACTTGACTCGCCTCTTACAAAATGGTGTACTGATTCGTTAGAAAGAGGACACATTTCTGGAAATTTCCTTGAGTAATACTGCTTTCTTATACATGTAGTCGGTATGATGTCAGAGACGTGCACGGTGTTGTCTAGTCTTCTTTTTTCTTCGTGTCTCGACATGAGATTCTTTTCTAACAGGTCGGTAAACTCTTGATTTTTTCGTATAAGTATAGTCATTTCACATCTTTGCTACTTTAACCGTACATCGAATAATTTAGACGAGAATCGCTATAAGCGTTTAGCGTAGACATTTATTTTTTAGCCTACTCGAGCTACAACCAAAAAGCCCTTGTTGAACTATTTTTCTAACAGTCATAAATGGTATTTCTTGATCAAAGAATGGATCAACTGATCTTTGTACTATCGACTTGGTCAACTGGTTACGATATTTATCGTTCGGAACTTCCATTCCATTTTTGGTTAGTGATTAATATCAGATTGTGTTGGACGATACTCACGACCTGGATCGTAGCACTACCGATGACTGGGAGGAAAGTGTCTATTCACAAACAATGCAGCACCGGGAGTTCCTTATATTACACAGATACTAAACAAATATGGCTAACCCTTTTAGTTTCAACAGATTTAAGACAAGTTCTGACAATATGAGTTCAATTGCACATAAAAATTTCCCGGTGCAAGACTTTACCGGCATCGCTAGACTAGCATTAAGTCTTATACGATTTTAATAGAATCTGTGGGCACGTCAGGTCATATATGAGTTCTAATATTGCATCCTGAAGGATATTGGTGCTCTTAGCTTTAAAAGTTTTGTTCTAATTTATCGATGCGGATATCTTTTATCGATTATAACTAGAGTATCGAGTGAGGAATCCTATTTAATTCCCATCGATATAACTGGGAATCCTTTACGAGGACTTTTATGGGATTTTTTTCAATGCTCTGACACGTTCTAAAACCATCTTGGGCGAAGCACCTTTCCTTGGCATTAGTCCCAGCGAACATAGAAAACAACCTTACGCATTGCCTAGATGCGTCCCAAGCGTCCCAACATGCCTGGAACGGACCACTCGGTTTCGCATTCGCATTGTTCGGTAGGAGAGTTGCGAGTCCAAATACCGGTCTTAAAAGAGGATTGTTAATACCATCAGGCAAAAGATATAATTCGTTATTATCACGAAATTCTTGCCAACATGTTCTGTGATGACTCAAGTTATTGCTGTCATATACTGTATGTCGAATTAGCGGCCTGTGGGTCTTCATATGATTCACTTGAAGATATCAGTCCGTTCTCTAAGTATAACTTCAGAGGGCCCTGCGAGTACGATATCAAACTTGTATAATATGTCCATTCCTAGAAGACCAGGTACGCTGGTATCTATGACACTCGATACACTAATGTTCATAGTCCAATCGCAAGGCCCTCTTTCAGTAAAAAGTGTTAATATCGCCATTTCGAGGACATAAGATTTTATGTACCTTCCTTCGATACCTTGAAAGTTCACACCTTCTGGCAAAATGTTCGGTATAATTCTAGCAAGGTTAAAAATGTGATTGGCGGTTAGTAGTGTTTTAGATGCCCCTGTATCAACCTGTAAGTCTATCCTAAATCCATATCCAAATGACGGTTTTACAAACGCAGGAACATAGTATTTGCGGTCAGTTTTATTCCTATAGCCCCGTATAAGCAACCTTTCAATGTACTGTCAATGTATTCTGTCTTTTATATATTCGATAAATACATCTTGGGCTTTTATATTTCTCTTCTTCAATTTGTCTCCTAATGTTTCTATATTCTTTGCAGAGTCTAATACACTTTGATGTTGTATTGCAATATACTGTTCATTGTATTTGTCTAATATCTCGTCATAATGTGTGTGTAACCATTTCGTATCCTCTACAAACTCTTTCTGTTCCGCTTCTGTAATCATTGCTATATTATGTCTTCACTCCTATCTACGAATCAATGATATTTATCTGCTGTCCTCATAATACAATAATAGTCTTGTCGTTTAGCTAGGAATGGTCCATACATGCAAAGATTGCGGCCAAATATTTCTATCTAGGACAGAGTTCAATAATCATGTACAAAGGCATTTCCAGACCCACCTAGATAAATGGAGTGACAAAACAGAGAAGAAGGTGAGCTGGAAGACTCCTGATGGTCTGAATACAGACTTGTACAAGGTATTCGAAAAATACAATCTAGGTGAGAAAGCAATGTTATGTCTATGGAAAAATGGTCAGCTCAATACTGCAATACGTGAGGCTTCCCGCATATTGGAACTGCAAGATAGGCTAAAGGAATGGTTGCAAGAATAGTTCATACTCCAACATCATTAGGTTTTTTCATCTCGTTCAACCTGTCCTCAAGTATTTTTACCCTCTCCTCAAATTTTTCTATTACAACGTCCCTCTGACCGTTTTCCCGGACTAAGGTGACAATGAGCTTTCTGAGGTGTATAGTAGACATTACGTTTAATTTGTCACAAATTGTCGGGAGAGTGGAATTGCCCATCGCAGCCTGCTCCGGATTCCAGGCTTCCTTTAGCAATAAATCGAAGGCGCTTTTATGACCCAAATCTACTAGCGCAGCCTTCAACTCCATCTGAAGCTCGGATATGGTCTCTTGATATAATTGTCTGAAGGGTGGTACTATTCTACCCATAAAATGGCTTTGATGCTCGTAGATAATAACAAAGACAGTATTGGGAGGGCAGGGAGAGAGGGTATACGACTGGACTGGACTGTCTGAGACAATGGTGGTAAGCTATGGTTTCAGCAAACACCACCATGCCTGCCCAAATATGGGTTAGAGGCAATACAATTAGAAGCCTAGTTATCTTACATTGGAGCAGTGACTGCTGCCACTGTAGTAGCATTTGAGCCATGCCTTCGATGGCGTATGACCCC
>JASHSN010000146.1 GCA_030038695.1 Nitrososphaeraceae archaeon | reverse complement strand
AGAATTTAAGATAAAGTTATAAAGGATTCTAGGATCAAATCCATAAATGTTTAGAATGAGAAGAAGAGGTCTCATCGGTGGAATGATAGTAGGGGGGGCCACTGGTGCAGTAGTAGGACATTACTCGGCTAAAAAGCAGTTTGAATCAATGGCCGCAGCTCAAGCGCAGCAGTCGCAGATAGACCAAGCGCATGCTCAGACAGCTCTAGCAGCTCAGACAGCTCAAGCAGCTCAAACAACGCTTGCAGCGAACGATAACAAAAAGGATATAACACAAGAACTTCAGAAGCTAGCTAGTCTCAGACAACAAGGAATACTTTCAGAAGAGGAATTCCAGCAAATGAAAGCACGAATACTCTCGAACATCTAAGGTTTTATCAGATCCGAAATGTACTTCAGTATTTATACCTGCAACTAGATGTATGATATGACAAGCTCTATCTAGTTTGCCTTGTGATATCTCCATATTTTAATCTGCAGCAGGGATTTTGGTCTGGGACCCGCCTGAGCCGACAAAGGCGCCGTACGGATGGGTGACCAGCCGCCATAGGCAAAGCAACTCCAACAGGCTCATGTTTGGTTTGTTTTAAGTGCGTAACGGTTTACTGTTATTGTGAGAAATGTTATTCAAAATCTAAAGCACAAACATTTGAATATATTGCACAAGTTGGCAAGACTGCAGCTAAAAACGATAGCAGATCAAAATATTGGACCTATTTCCAGGAAACAGCATGGACCTATTTTTAGTGACGAGATGATTCACAATGCGTTGGGTGACAACTGACGTATAAGTTAATTAACCTCTATTCTGATATGCAAATTATGGGTCTATTAGGGGCTGCTGTGGTTGGCGGCATGGTCGGTAGACGCTCGGCAAGGAGACAGATGGAAGGAATGCAAAAACAAGCGCAAGCACAACAAGCAGCGCAAGCACAACAGGCACAACAAGTACAGGCACAGGCACAAGCACAACAGGCACAGGCTTCAACTAAAACCGATCCTATGCAAGAAATTGCGAAATTAGGAGATTTGAAGGCAAAAGGCCTTCTGACAGAAGAAGAATTTCAGAAAATGAAAGCAAATTTGATAGCCAAGATGTAGGTGGAAAAACATCACTATTCAAGACGACGACAACTAGTAAGTGATGCTCTGTCCATCAGACCAATGCGGTGAACTATGTCCACATACTTCAGAAGTTCTAGTCAGCTTCGTTAGATACTGTTTTAACAGCACCAACCTGTAATGCTGCACTTAGTCCGTCTACGACAGTCCATGCTTCCTTTATCTTGTTACCTTCAAAATGAAAGATACTGACTCCAGCAGTGTCAAACTTTTTATGAGTTGCTGGAATGCCACGAAAATCCTTCGAATGTGTACCTTCAACGATCCAAACTGTAGCAACTCGTTTTAATTCCGAGATGCTTTCTTCTATTGTGAAATGGATATCAGGAATTATACTATGATCTGAGGAAACCCACTCCTTAAAATTTTCCATTCCTGAAATATCCTCGCCGCTACCATGATATATGAAGTCAGGAGTAAGAAACCTATCTATGTTTTCCAGATTCACTTTGTTAAATATCTCATCAATAAATTTCTCGGCAATTATTTTATTTTCTGTAAGAGACATAAAACTACACAATAGTCCTCATTTAATTAAATGTTATCAATGATGAAACATTTTGAGTATTCTGGCCTAAGAGCAGGTGTACGCATTCACCGCTTGGTCTTAGGTATCATTTTAGAATTTTGGCCCTACGGCAAGATGTTTTCTATGATGTTCTACTAGCTGATTTGCGCAGTATTAGTAGCTAGATCAGCGCTGCGGCGTAGCAGTTTAAAGCAGTGTGCTTTTACGTTATTTAGCTATAGATTACGTACTATCAGACAAGACTTAAAGAATGCAATATCGAAATTATGGCTATTGAAATAGTGTTGGTATAAGCTGCAAAATCCCTTATTCATTTCTTCATTCAAGTGTTCAACCTCTATAGTAGTTCTTCCAATCTGCAATCTGAATATACCATTATCCTCATTCATTTATCGATGGTAGAATAACGTGAAATTGAGAATAATAAATGATACCCTTGACACATAAGCGTTTGAAAATCGCTTTTCGGTTCCGACAAGTTAACTTTTGCAGAACCAAGAACCAAGAATACTTAGATCGTTTAAGAGAATTAAAATCCTAGATATTTTTGATCTACGACGTTGCGCTTTTCACTTACAAGTTTGATCAATCCATCTATTGCAACCTTCGAATAGTCTAAGGCTGACATTTCAATGCCTTTTTGCAAAAAATAGGCGCACCCTTTCCATGGCCACAATCTAACTCCAACATTTTCTTTACATTATTTTTCTTCAGGTTTTATAAGTCCAGATCGTTTGCCTTCAAAGCTGTACCTTCCTTCTGTTGCTAGATGGCTCTTCTAACCGGATAATCAAACTGCATTGATTAATAGCAGTTACATAAACTTCGTGTTTAGGTAACTATCTAGATAGCTAAAACCCATGTAATACCTACTTGAATAACGATATAAATTAACAATGTTAACTCACATGGTTTAGCATGTTTTAATTTAATCTTCATCTTTATTCTTAATGATAATGTCAGTTACCACACATGAAAGGATCCATCACGATAATGTTGATAGTAAAGAGGTGATTCTGAACGTTGAAAATCTCTCCAAAGTGTATGTCTCTTCGATGGGTAAGGTAGTGTCCCTTAGAGACGTCAGCTTCAAAGTGAATAAGGGTGAATTTGTATCCGTTGTGGGTCCCTCTGGAAGTGGAAAATCCACACTGTTGAATATGATAGGTGCTCTCGACAGACCATCTTCTGGTAGAGTATACATTAATGGAATCAATATTTTCTCATTAAGTGATTCTCAAATTGCAACTATTAGGAATAACACAATAGGGTTTATTTTTCAATCTTATAACTTGATCAACAGAACAACTGTACTGAAGAACGTAGAATTTCATGGTATTACAGGTGGTATGAGTGATGATGATAGAAGACGTCGAGCTTTGAAACTGTTAAATTTTCTTGGAATCAAGGATAAGGCCAAATATAAGCCAGCCACTCTAAGAGGCCATCCGAAAATCAGTTGATATTTGTTGAGTTCTAGACTTACTATATCTGAACGATAAAGCTAAGCCAAACCTAACCCATCTTGTTATTCGTAGTGATATCTGAACTCACAGGTGTTGAATCCGCGTACGAAATACCTGATGTATTATGGGA
>JASHSN010000145.1 GCA_030038695.1 Nitrososphaeraceae archaeon | reverse complement strand
ATTCGGCTTTTAGGTTTGGATTAGTAGCAATCACATCGAACCCACGTGCAAGATATTGCGCCGCCCAGCTCGCACCGATGACTCCGGTACCGATAATCGCGATACGGCGTACCTGTTTATTCAAAGACATAACTTGTTTCTCCTATTAGTGCATTTAGTTGCTTTCATGCTCAATCAAGACTTGTCCAAATCAGCGTATGCTATGCCGGTCAGGTTCCCCTGTGCATACAGTAGTGTCTTCTTATCCGATCCGTCGAGCTTGGCCGAATAGACCGAACCACCTAGGTCAGTCACACACATCCGTTCCCCTTTGAGATCTAGAGATATACCAATTCCCTCCATCAAGTGTGTCACCAGGATCTCCAGACTCTGATTGTTCGGTTTGCCATCAATCGGGGCGCGATTCACCGTGTTACCACGTGGAGGATCGCCACGATCTGTCCAATACAGCAGACGTTTGTAAAGATCGAGCTCTAGGTCAATTGGCTCGGGCAGCCCTTCGAATAACACTTCAATGTCAGTGCGATTTTCCGGACTCTGGCCCTCTGGTATTTCGGTACTAGCGCGAAAGATTCTGCCCTTTCCAGCATCGTCAGGACCTTTCTGTGTCCAGTAGAATTGTTCGCGGCCTGGATCAACTATGATCCCAACACACCATTTCATCTGGTCGCGGCGGTCCTCGTCACCCTGACCATTCTGCACCAACGTTTCAATCTTAGAACCATCGAGATTTGAGCGCATGACTCGCATCCCTTCCCGATCCGACCAATACAACTTGTCATTCTTACTATCGAGATAAAGCTGTTTTGGAGTGAACGTGCCACCCTGGGGGATAATCATAGTGCGATTCTGTCCGTCTAGGTCGGCGCGCTCTATGGAACCGTCGTTCACATTGGGAATACCCATGTTGGTCCAATAAATGTGTCCGGCCTCGACATCTACTACTATCCCATCTGGGGTTCGGCACCTCGATACGATTACCTTCTTGTCGGAACCGTCCGCATTCAGTGAAAAGATCTCACCACTGCTTGCGTCTAGCACGAATAAGCGTCCGATGGTGGATTTATTGCCAGATGTGACATGTCTTGGTTCTGAAACTTCTGGTTCAGTCTCCAACCTGTCTAGGTTAGACTGTTGAACATATCGACTGTCCTGCATATTGATATCTTTCATTCCGTAATAATTATACTTGCCGCTCAGATTCTGTAGACATATGAAAATTTTTCTGTAGACATTATGCAAAAATGGACTATTATCTGGCATGTCATACTGAGATTAGTAAATGGGATGCCAGCCGAAGCCGAAAGGTGTTGTGGTTCGATATCACAGGACTAATCGGACTTGAACGACAACTGGTACTGACAACAAACTAACGTTAAAGGGTTGAATATGAGTATCATAGTATGTAAACCCGGTGTTTATGTAAGTTGTTAATATAAAGTTGAGCGGACGAATGTGATATGTAATATAATTACTAGTATTGGTAGTATTACTCTTGCCACATCAAGCTATCTTATAAGAAGCCTGAAAATAAATTGAAGAACTGAAGAAAATTAGTGATCGAGCCACTTTACGATGCTGCGGGTAACAAGTTCAGCCGCTTGGTGCTGGACAAAGTGGCCGGCTTGGGGAATGGTGAACAAGGTCCAGTCGTTTTCCAGCCATTCCCAGGTGTTATTCAAGCAGGCTGGTAGTAGAAATTTGTCTCGCAATCCGTGAATCTGGAGGACAGGTGCTTGAACTTTGACTGACAAAGACGCTTCCTTATAAGGTGGATATGGGTAGTTTTGTTTGTAATACTGAAGCATCGCCTCAATGTCTGAACGCCGGAAGGCCTCAAGGTAGCGTTCTCGCGCAGCAGAGTCCTTTATAGAGGCACTAAGTGATTCTGGAGAGAGTCGCTTGTATGCACCTTCTTGTTGGTATTCACGAGCGTACGCGCTGTGTTCTTGCTGTTGTGGGTTATGTGCAAGTTCACGGGATAAACCGTTTGGATGGGGCATATCAAGGATAATCAGGCGCTCTGTCAAAGCAGGAAGTTGTGTTGCGAACTGCCAGGCGATTGCACCACCCCAGTCATGACCGATAATGATGGCTTTGTCTCTTCCGATGTGACGGATGACGGCCTGCACATCTCCTACCAAGTGGCCCATCAAGTAATTCTCACCTCCGTGCGGTTTATCGCTAAGGTTGTAGCCGCGCAAATCGAGCGCTACGGTCTGGAAGCGTTGGGCCAACGCAGGCATCTGGTTGCGCCAGGTATACCAGAAGTCGGGGAAGCCATGGATCATGACAATCAATGGTCCCTCGCCTATACTGGCATAATGGATACGCACTCCGTTATTATCTGCATAATGATGTGTTACGTGTTTATCGATATCATCGGGAATTATTGACGGTATTACCTCGTTCATCTCTTTTTCCATCGACACTTTCCTCTCTATGAACGTTTCTACTGGTATAGATAGTATAATCAATCTCTTTTAAGATTCAAAACAGTAATTCGAAAATTTATTAATTACCTTTCAAAAACATTAGCATGTGAAAAATCTTGGGAGACTTGAGTGCGAAGGAAATAACTACGATATGTTTAATGAAACGATCGATGAATATGCAAATTGAAAATTCGTTGTTCCGTTCTCGACCACAATGTGTAGCTCAATTGCTGCGCTAGCGTACTTGTATTACTATTACAAGATTCCCTTGCTATCTCTTCGTTCGTGAACTCACCATAGCCTTGGGCAGTATCAAGAAATGTGATACCGCGTTCGACTGCTTTGGTATAAGACCAATCATCTCCTTTTTGTCTGCAGCCGGGCCATATCCAAAGCTCATTCCCATGCAGCCAAGCGCGATGGCTGAGACTTCCTGATATCTGTTTCCTAATTTGCGCTTCTGCATTGTTCCACTCAAGTTAAAACCACTAGGGTCACTTCCAGAAAAACATTCTCGACTTCCAACTAACCTGGTATTGCGTGTCACTGATCTTCTCCATCAAGTCGACTGCCTTCCTCCTGAATGGCAATATTGGTCATTTTTTCTATCTTGTTGAGTTCAATTTAAGACATAATATATTCACGTCTCATTCATTATTAAATTGGGAAGTTACATGTACGTAACATAGTTACCTGTTTGTAACATCCTTAGTTATATAGTTGCAACACGACGTAGAGTAGTATGATTCTGAGCAGGATCGAGAGCTGGTCTACCCGCCTTGTTGGTTAACGTATCGATCCCAACAAGGTGATCTCCGTTCTCAAGCAAGACGTAGATCCTCGTTCCGTCCCCAGACGGCCAGAGACCATGCGGCAAATCACCGACCGGAATGGTTGCGACTTGGGCGAAGTTGTCGGTGCGGAACACCTTGACCTCGTTTAGGCCGCCGATCGTTACATATGCAAAACTGTCTTTAGAATTGTGAACTATATTTACGTGGTTAGTAATCGGTCCGGTATCGAGAATTTTCAAGACGGAGAAAGGCGGCTTGGCATCAAATACCTCCGTCTTGCCAATGTCCTTCAATGTGAACCAGACCTGCTTTCCGTCTGGTATTGCCGCAATATTCGGACAGAACGGGCTGGCCTGGAGTCGTTGTTATCGCTTTTGCATACCGGTCCAATCTTGAACGAAATACCGGAAGAGATAGCAGATCGATTAAACATAAGGAAATGTTGTACTCTGATCCATGTAGTCTGGAAGCTGCAATGATGCCGCATTTTATAAAGAATGTATGCGCTAATCACCGTATGAAAGTTGGCATCACGATACCTAATGTTGGTCCGCAGGCAACTAGAGAGAATGTACTTCAGGCTGCAATTCAAGCGGAAAATGAGGGTTTTGATTCAGTATGGACCCTAACAAGAATTCTTTATCCATTAAAACCACAATCACCATATTACGGGACCACAGATGGGAGTCTTCCAATCGAGTACCAAAATGCTTTAGATCCTCTAGATGTTTTGGTATATGTAGCCGCTAATACTAGCAATATTAAATTAGGCACAGCAGTAATAGACATGTTCTACTATACTCCTATAATGCTTGCAAAAA
>JASHSN010000144.1 GCA_030038695.1 Nitrososphaeraceae archaeon | reverse complement strand
CGTCGTCTGAATTCCATCATTATGATGAACTAGCGAATTAGAAAGCTAAAATATTGGACTGGGCAGGCTTTTTTTAGAAATGAGCGATTTCTGTTGTTAATAGACAGGACCTCCAATACCTTCCAAAGACAGACCGGAATTGAACCACTACAGTAGTAGATGAATGCCTATTGAGAGAGTTTGCGAATTTATGTCAGAAGAGGTTAGTATCGATTGGGTACACAGGGTATTGATCGGCAGTATTCGTCAGCAAAGAGTGTTAAAGATGATGACCATTGCATACAATAGCCATTTCAGCTATGAGAACGATATAGAACTCATCCAGTTCATAGCTTCAGGGATGCAAAAAGAAGGATTAGATATAGCTAATGAAGAGAATCTAGATAGTTACCTAAACACGAAGATTATGTAACTACTGCCAATGAAGGAGGACATTATACTGGTGAAATCCGGACTGCTATGTACGTTTATTATGAGCAGGCACCTGCAAGAGGCCATAATTCGATAGTTTGCATCATCATTCTTATAATTGCTGTAGTGACTTGATTAGTTCCTGTTCGCATGTGATTATGTCATCACAGAAATTTACTGGCCATGGTGTTGGTATAGGCTCTGGTGCGAATAGTATGACTCGCTTTCCTGCACTTCGAGCTATATACATTTCTATACCTGCCCCATAACTTGGCTTACCAGCCAATACAACCAAGACATCAGCTTTTTTTATATATTCTAAATCATGGTTAATTATGTAGCGAGATAAGTCCTTTCGATATCTGAAATCCTTGATATCAGAATAATCCATCTCTTTGTTGTTTAAGTGGTCCACTGTATCAAAACCTTGTTTGTGCAAGGATGAGTATAAACGTCTTATCTCATGTACCCCGCCATAACCTATTGAACCACAAACCATTATCTTCATTCCGTAATACTTTCAGAAATTATATATATGAACATAATCGTCATAATAGATGCATTCAATTTTCCATTATTAACCCAATCTCGCTTCAGTTCTAAGTTAAAGTCGAGTTTAAACTTCCGCATGAATCTTGTGCCCATTCTTAGACCCATGATATTGTCATATTTATCATGTGGCCAGCTTTCGTTACAAACCTGTTAGGACAATTAAATCACTTGTTATTCACATATATTAGATAATAAATAAATAAAATCATACACTAATATGAATTCCGGTAATTGAGATATTTAGTACAGGTAAAATTCAATTCATCTGGAAGTATTGAATTAAATGGTAATGAAATAACGATGTCTGTAAAATCTGAACCAAAACATGGAAAGGCAAATAGAGAGATGATAAGAAAAATATCTAAATTCTTTGTAGTCCCTGAAAATGGCATACGTATCATTTCTGGACTAACATCTAGAAAGAAGGTAATTGAAATTGAAAGTATATAGTGCTTACTAAATCAAATGGATTTGTCGGCTTCAATCCCGGATATAATGAGTGTGCAGGATAATGAAGAGCTAAACACGAAGTTTATGTAACTGCTGCAGTTTTATTATTATTCAATCTACAGTCGTAGTAGCGATTGCACTACGGAATCTATAGCTAAATAACGTACAAGTTCATTTTTACACGCAAAATTATTTTAACTACACTTTCGTATGAGTGTATGTATTGGTACCTGTTATTGCAGGCTAAAATTTTCTCAGCTGCAGTTATGGCCATTAGTCAGTGGTCGACAGTTCCACTAGATCTATTCAATTGATAGCTTCAGAATATTGTTTCTATTTGTAAAGTACAAACAAATACTGCTTTAAACTGCAGTTCTGTTAGAGGGAAAATTCACCAAATTCAAAGATACGTGTAAGCCCGCAGGTGTGTTTTCCGTGCATCTGCACTAGCTAAATGCAAATATTTCAGGATCTATACCAGTAGCGTTATCCTTTATACTGTATATCGGTAGTCATTGTTAGCCTTCCGATATATTCAAAGTATGATATATTCACTAGGTCAGAATGTGGCTTTGTCTATTAAAGAGAATGACACTATTGGTTCGATAGATGGCTTTTATCCATTACGAAGTAATAACAGGTTGAAAAGATGAAAATATTTGTATGTGTGTTGACTACGTGATTTTCAGTATGAATGGACTTCTTCTTTATGTTCTTTCAAATGTTTTTTCTTCTTAAATCTTTGTCCACATTTTATGCACATAAAGGGGTTATTAAATTCTAAAAGAAAGCGCACTTTTCTTTGTTCTTGTTCTTCATAGGCCAGAGGAATCAAAATTCCAGATCACCTGTAATCAAATAACAATATGAATTCTGGTATTTCAAACTAATCCCAGCAATCCTGTCTGAAACAAACTTGTAATACCACCAATATAGAAAGAAAAAGTTATTGTGTATGAAGGAACTGTTGTTGTTGCGCTGTGACGAATGAATTCCAAGCTTTTGCAGCACTGGTATTAAATTCTGTCACAGAATCGATTGTTCGATTAAAGGTTCTAAAGTTTTCTGCTGCTGCATCTATCGCGTTGACTGTCAGCTGGTTGTTGATACGTAGTGCCCTAACTATATTCTCGGTGATTTCGTTTGATCGCTTTACAAATTCATCTGCGTATTGTGGTGTTACGATAGGATAGTTCACGTTACTCGCTGACATCTTTTGAACTGAAACCATATTCTGAATAGTGTTCTTTGCTGCAGCTACATAGTCATGTTGTAAATTAGAGACTGATTGTGCATATTGTGGTTGGGCTTTTGCTAGCTCATCAACTATTCTAATGCAGTTTTGTGTCGCCGTATCACATAGGTTCGTTACTTCGGTTGATCCTGTTGAAGTGTTTACGTTATCTTTGGATTTAGTGTCTACCATTCTATTTCATCTAATGTTATTACATTCTGTCATATATATGTTGGTATCTAATGGTGGTTAATGTCATACAAAACCATTAAGTATAGAATCCACTTGATTTATCTTTGTACTTTTGTTTGCTTGTATTAGCAGAATGGCATTAGCTCACAAGG
The DNA here is from genome assembly GCA_030038695.1 of Nitrososphaeraceae archaeon. Taxonomy (GTDB): domain Archaea; phylum Thermoproteota; class Nitrososphaeria; order Nitrososphaerales; family Nitrososphaeraceae; genus Nitrosopolaris. The sequence continues at coordinate 1,202 of JASHSN010000144.1, read as the reverse complement.
TTTATAAATCACTAGCGATATGTATCTGCTTGCAAGGATTCGGATCTCGATATCGTTAGCTGCCATTATCTTGCTTTTTAGGGAGTCGAGCTAACGTGAAAACTATCCAAACAACTATCCTTTATAACAAATACAAGGATGTTATTCTTCTTAACAAGAATATAATTGTGGCTGGAATTTGTGCTTTCGTTTCAGCTGCATTTGTTACCCAGTTTTATTATACACATTACAACGAAAGTCATATTGCAAGCTCTATAGTTGCGCTAATAAGCGAATATAGTGTTTATTTTCCGATATTTGGCCTACTATTTTACCGGGATAATAGCCATAGGTATATCAATCCATTGACCGGGAAAAAAGATTTGAAGACAGTAAAAACGGACATAAAGAAACTACTTACTGCTTTCTCTATTTCTGAAGTCGCTTATTCATTGTCAAAAATATCTGTCACTTATCAATTTCTACAACTTGGAATAATGCCATATCAGACATCTATGCTAGGTTCATTAGCAGCATCAACATTATCGATCCTATTGATTAACTTCTTGATAATACGAGTAATAAAGCTGTTCAGAACCCAACAAGTACAGCCACAGACAGCATAATTTGCATTGTTACCATTTTCACTTTTAATTCGACAGAATAAATGTTGGTTTTATATTTACCCAAGCAGGATCTATCTGAAAATCATACTTTGATTATAACTCTTTTTTCTATTCTTCTTCAAATTCATCTTTGAGAATTGTTTAATCGAAGAATGGTATATGTATATGTGATCGGTCTACTCTGGGATGTTAATGAGACAAATAAATTTTAGACGATTATTTGGGATATTATTTACTACCTTTATTTTCATCTTAGTATTTATTTTTGCAATAATTGCTAAGACTGAAAAGCTAACTATCGCAAGTGCATCAATCCTGATTATAATACCGTTAACTATTAGATACACAGTTTACACTTTAAGTAATATTTAGGTGGAACGTAGGCCGAAAATAATAGAGAGAAGGGAGCTACATTTCACTTCACACTGCTGGTCCTACATTGTAAATGATAATAAAATGACGGTAAGGTGCAATAATGACATGAAAAAACAACGATAAGCAAAGAATTCTAATAGTCGACGATGAACCTGATATAACTACTGCTTTAAAGATGTATCTAGAAATACAAGGATTCCATGTCGATACATTTACCGATCC
>JASHSN010000143.1 GCA_030038695.1 Nitrososphaeraceae archaeon | reverse complement strand
CAAGGTGCCCTTTAATTCGTCCTCTGGACTATTCCCGTCTAAGTGTTCCGGAAACAAGGGTGTGTACTCGTCTGAGCTGTCGCGATACTAGCTCATAGCTTATTCGGCTTATAGCGATTATTGGCCGTGACAATAAATTAAGCTTAAATTCTAGGGCCTGATGTCATAGAATAATTGTAGATGAAAATGGGGAAGGTATTGTCACACTCATCGTCTTTTTTCTTATGGATTTTCATTTGTCAAATTCGAAAACTGTTTGCTGTCTGGTAATACGTCTGAATTTAACAATTCTGCAATTTTTGATTCTATGATTTTCATACCATTATCCTGTGACACCAAGTTTTTCAAGTTATCACTGATCTCTTTGTCTTTCTTCCTGACGTCAAGCATACCTCTTACTTCACTTAGATCGTTCTTTATCTTTCTCTTCTCATCATTCGTTATTTTATTAGTAAAAAAATTGATATAACCAAGAAATCTTTGTACATTCCTCGGGTATAGGGTTTCCGATGTAGGCATAGAAATAACCCGATTGTAGTTCCTAGTTGGGTACAGCTCAGCCAGTCTTTCCATTATATATTCCCAGAGTCTTTCTTCGCCGACCTGCTCTAGAACGGCATCTATCTCTACTCGTCTCTTTTTTACAAATTCCTTATCAATTGTTTTATCATCAAATATATCAAGGAACTTATAGTTTACCAGCCGTTGTTGACCTTCTATTGATAGTGCTTCTCTTGACAACCCAAAATAATGAAATGTCCTTTCATCAATGCCTATCCTTGGCATATCTGGAACTTTTGAAGCCATCAAAAGGCCATGATCGTCATAGTCTGATAAGATTGCGACATGTCCACCTTGTCTCTGTGCTTCCTTCATCAGATCTTTGCCATATTCAGTCAGTAGTCCTTGTGTGTTGACGATTGCGATACCATATTTGTCAGCGTGTTCGGTAAATATCTCAACTATACCCATCTTTTCAATAAATAGAATATCTGTGCCGTTTCGTGCAAGACTTTTTACGTCGTCGAACTTGACACTACTCCAGTTACCCTGAAAATACATTACAGCTCTAGCCCCTGCAAATATGTTTAGTGATTCTCTGGTTACGTGAAAATCGTCGCAGGCTTTTTTGATGAGTTTTTTAACCCACTCTCTAGAGGGCCTTTTCATTCTATTCTGTTCGAATACCGAAAGAAGACGATACCAAACTCCGTCTAAAGTTAATTTCATCATCATTAAGTATTTTCTCTCCTCATTCTACTTTGAATAAATGCTCTAACTATGTCCTCAGGTTTCTTCTTCTTTACGTTTTTATTCTCTGAAATTGCGTCATGATATCGTTCCTTATGAAATTTAAAACCAGCTGCGCGAAAGGTTTGTACAGAGTCAGCTATCTTCTTACCTGCCTCAATTATTGTCTCAGAAAATGCGTGTGTATTTATACGTGATTTGTCGTGACCATGATAATCAACTCTTGGAGATATAATGTTTACAACAATGACTGATGGAATTTTTATTTTACCATCACTGTAATCATAGAATCGAAATCCGAGAGCTTTTAGAATATCTGTCATGCTAGTAGACGTTATTGGGTAACCATTTTTATCATCCCATTGATAATCTCCTTCAAATTCATTACTCCTAGGAGAAAAAGAATAGTTAACGCTACCAATAAATTTGCTTGATCTATCTATTGGCTCCCCTGTAGTTTCGTCATTTAGCGCAGAAGTCTTGTATGGAACTACTAGGTACTCTATGGCAAATGGATACCGTAAAATACCCTTATCCTTGTCTAATGTGTATGTAGTACCATACTTATCGCTTTGGTGCATTACCTTTCGTAATTTGTCGTCATTATATGTTCCGCGCATAACTTTATAGACAGCTTTGCCTGGGTCAAGAAGAGGATAGATACTACATACCCTAGAGACGAGTGCTTGCTTTCTTGCCTTATTATCGCTATATGGTAAAGACAATTCCCCTGGTGGAGCTAGGGCGTCTTTTAAATGCCAAAATTCCTCTTCTAATTTTTTAGGATAATCTGGATTTAATAGGAATTGAGCAATAGACATTTGATTCTCATCAGTCTTCTTGATATTATTCCCTTCTCTAAGCCTTTGTAGGACATCGTAGAGTGTTATTGATTTTTGATCATATACACTTGTAACCCGAGTAACGAATTCCTCAGGCATAAGTGAATGTATGCTAGATTTGTTATTCCACTTAGTAGAGATGGGATGAAGTGCAGGACATCCTACATCTATTGCAACCTTTCGTTTAGCAGTAGAGGCTTGTATAGGTTTTTCTTCAAACCACTCTCCGTTGACGTAGTGATAATGCACTTCCCCTTTAGCTTCGGGCTTCTCAGTACTGTTATCTAGCATATGAAACTCAAATGATATATCAGTTGTAAGCAGTGGATAGGTTCTGCAAAAGTTCTCTATGTCATGTATGTCTAGATCTAATATTAGGGGCAAGAATACTTCTATTTCTGTGTCAGTGTCGTCTACGAGCTTAATCTCTTCTATGCCAAGTGTGTACGTCTGCTTAGCTTTGTCAACGATAATTCTAACATGTGATTCCTTTCCGTTACACCTGATTATTAGCGGCTTATTCCATTGCTCATTTGTAAAGGCCGTCCCATCATCGCTGCTATGAATCAAAACATATGGTAGAGCCAATATCTGTTTCATTGCATCTCCCAGCATCCCACGACTGATTACCTTCTCGTTTTGCTTAGAGCCATATCTCATCTCAGGATCGAAGATCAAATTTAAATTTTGGAATATTGGGATATTTTGGCTATTTGAATTTCGTATTTTTATATGCAGTCCCGAATCGTTTTTAGTTACATAGACCGTGACACTTGTATCACTGTAACCTTGATAATATTTCCACAGAAAATCGACTACGTTATCTAGCAGTTCTTTGATAACAAGAATATACCAATACTTCTTATCTGCATATCCAGTTCTCAGAATAACACCATTAACTGTGAAGTAGTCCATGCTATGCTTTTTGTAAGAGAAAACATCATAGGTGGAAGGTGGAGAGGAGGGGGTTATCTTTTTTGACTCTTTTTTATTCTGTTTATCGACATGCTTATTGGGCTTGTCCTTTTCTTCAATTTTACCAACCCCCTTATCTGCTACAATACTCTTAACACTCTGGGGAAATGTATCAAGGATAACACTATCTCTCGATGCTGACTGAGAATCATCATCGGCCCTGAAATCATTTACTGTCATGTCCGTACCACCTTCTATACACAGGTCCTCGCATCTTCATGTCTAACGGCAAGCCCAAGGCGTAACAGGTCTTCGGCACAAGATCGGCAGAAGCAACCGTTCGTTTAAGATATTGAACAACTAACACTATTTTACCTTCATTTTCGCAGCCTTTGCCAGCGCATTGCTTATATTCGTGCATAAGGAACCCTTTATTACTCTTCTATAATTGAAGGATATTGCGCAATTTTGGCGCAATTTTAGTGCGATTTTGGCGCAATTTTAGTGTGAATACTTAATTGAAACTTTGTACATACCTGTTCTAACAAATGGGATGGACAGTTAAAGATGAAAACGCCGAACGTTTTCTAGATTTAATCAATTTAATCATACCATCTCTAAATGGTCATGATCCAGACAAGCTCGTACAAGTCGATTATGGCATAGACAAGCTAGCAGACGATAAACATTATGGTCCAAAGGTTATGACAAAGATCAGGTATTTAATACTCCTCTATGTGGCAGGACGATTAGAACGGTTTAGAATATTTGGACTACAAGAAGGTAACAATATTTATTTTTCTGCGCGGAACTTGGAAAAGATCGCAAATAACAGATGTTTCCGACCAGAAAAGATTAAATTCGAAAGATCACGTGCAATAGAAAATCATTATTTGCCTCGCGTAGAAGATGGTATGATAATTCACATACAAAGAAAAGTTCCTACAAAAAAAGATCCAAGCAAGCCCATACTGACTGACCTTGTTGCACTTACGGAGAAAGGAAAAGAAAGCTGCGAAAGGATTGTGGAAGATTTACTCTTAGGCATCCCTGAACAAAAGAGGCCTAAGCAAAAATTGACAAGAATTGTCCCCACGGATCAGACTAGCAAGCCTGACCAAAATTTTGAAAAAGAGTGTCAACGCTATGGACTGAATTGGCTTCGGACGGGTAATTTTGGATATCACAAGAGCACAGAAACAGATTTTGACATTTGGAAGAAAGGATTCGATTTACCATCTATAATGGCAAAGAGGGAACTGAGACGAGAAGGACTAATAGCTGACATCAAAAGCAAGCTTGAAAATCAAGGTAAACTATTGATAGTTGGACAGTCTGGAAGTTCCAAAACTACTGTTCTTATGGAAGTTATGTGCGATTACTTCGATGCTGGATATGAAGTTCTCTACAATTACGGAACAACGAATATAAGGAATGTTGATGGACTAGTGAATTTCATAGAAGACATACTCAGGTCTGATAAGAAAATTTTAGTCGCCATTGATAATGCGCATAGTGAAGGAATATATCCAATATTTTATTTCGTCGATAAATTGTCATACCCACTGTTGGGAAGTAAGTTGAAGATCATTATGACCACTAGAAAGCCAATTAGAAAGTCAATTACAAAACTCCATGCAGGACCAAACTTTATTTATCATCTACCAGATTTTACCAAGGAAGAAGTAAAGGAGTTAGTTAAACGATATTCGGAAACTGATGGTGATGAAAAGCTGGTTGACGAAATAACAGAAGAAATTTACAATTATACAAAAGGAGACCCTCTAATGGTCAAATTTTACGTTCTTAATAGGCGGCTTGAACAAGATGTCACAGAGATGTCTGATCGTTATCTTAGGTCTCCAGTAGAAAGGAAAACTATGTTGATATGTTCGATTTTGGATATTTCTAGTACAGAAATAACAGATAAGCTTCTTGAAAGATGTGGAGTATTGGAGACCGCACATAATCTTGATGGTTCTATATTGCATCGAAATTCTGATGGTTTATGGAAGACCAAGAGTCGGAGATGGGCTATGAAGATGCTTTCATTTTTCTTTTATAACAAAAGTCGAACACAATTAGAAGGAAGAGAACAAGATCTTAAGGATTCATTAATTGCTCTATTTCAAATAGGTGAAGAGAAGATCACCTTTTCAACGATAAAAACGCTTCATTACCTTGTAACTATAAATTTTGTTCCAAAAGCCGCGTTTGAGTCAGTATTTCAAGAATTAAAATCCCAAATCCCTACCCGGTCAATAATGGTATCTCTATATCTATCCGATGCATATAGTATTACAGATGCTTATTTTTCACTGAAGAAAAACATAGAAGGTAATGAAAGATTAGATAGACTATTTATTGATAGTAAGCTAAAGGAAGCGATTCGCTGTTACGATTTAGGTGACTATGAAGAAACTATGGCTTGAAGCTCATTCAGGTCTTTCACATCCCTATATTGCTACTCCTACATTGACGTTAGCAGCAAATGCAAATTCTTCTAGTAAAAAATGATATACCTTCTCTTCTAGTAAAAAATATGAAAGTAATTCAGATTCAGATTCAAATCCACAAGAACAGCCTAAACAGCCTAGTGTAGTAGCAAAAGATACGGTTTTAAAACCAGAATATTCACATCTTCAAAATATATCGCAATCACAATCTCGAGAGATTCAAAATATTCAGCAACAGCAGCATTTAGTATCATCTCATGAACCCCATCTTGAATCTAAAGATGCACCTTCTGGGGGATGCCCATTATCTAGTTTCATTTTACAAGAAGATATGCAACCACAAATTCCAGAAATTAATAATTTAGACGTTGAACATCTGAAAATCCTGAACCCTAAAGAAAGATGAGTATAGTCTTTGGCAATTTAAAAACGGAATAACTTTTTATAGTTTGTTTTGACCTATTAAATTAAATGAAATTATTCCCTTTGTGCAATGGTAATAGAAAAGACAATTACATTCATCCAGACCAACAATGCTTCAATAGTACTA
>JASHSN010000142.1 GCA_030038695.1 Nitrososphaeraceae archaeon | reverse complement strand
TTTGGAACAGTCCCTGTTTATCAAGCGTATGCATATGGTGTTGAGAAGTTCAAGAATCCATTAAATATCACAGAAGATGATTTTTTAAATGCATTTGAAAAAAATGTTAAAGATGGCGTAGACTATACAACAATACACTCTGGCATAACAAAGGAATTAGCTAAACGTGTACTGGAAGTAAAAAGACATGCGGGAATTGTTTCAAAAGGCGGAACTATAACAGCTGCATGGATGCTCAAATACGATAAAGAAAATCCATATAATGAACACTTTGACTATATGTGCGAGATTGCAAGGAAGTATGATGTTACTTTTAGCCTGGGCGATGCGTTAAGACCAGGTTCGATACTAGATTCGCATGATGAATTGCAAGTTTCAGAAATGATAAATGTTTCAAGATTGGCAAAGAAAGCACATGAAAAAGATGTGCAAGTAATGATTGAAGGTCCTGGTCATGTTCCTTTAAACGAAGTATCATCCAATGTCAGACTTGCAAAAGCTTTGATAGGGGATGTTCCGTATTATGTTTTAGGCCCACTAGTAACAGATGTTGCAGCAGGATACGATCATATAGCTAGTGCTATTGGAGCGGCCGTCTCTGCTGCCGAGGGCGTGGATTTACTGTGTTATTTGACTCCTGCAGAACATCTTGCATTACCAACAGCCGAAGAAGTAAAAGAAGGATTAATTGCATATAGAATTGCAGCACACGCAGGTGACTTGGTGAAGATTAGAGACAAGGCAATCAAGTGGGATACGGAAATTACTGAAGCAAGAAGGACCCTGAATTGGGAAAAACAAATCGCCTTGGCAATCAATCCAGAAGAAGCGGAGAGAATCCATACTCGAAGGGAAGGACAGCATGAAGGAAACAATGTACCTTGCACCATGTGCGGTGCTGCCTGTGTATATATTATGCTGCCTCAGCAAAGAATAGATAAGCGTGATACGAGGATGATAAAGACTAAAAAGGATGAAGAATATGATATAGAGGTCAAAGCCGAACTTTGACCTTAATTGTCATCATCATGCGACAGTCTATAGTGATGAATATTTGGCATTATCGCGCACACGGATTTGTACATAAACAAGTCCGTCATTCTCAAAAACAAGATGGTACTGCAGCATATATAGAAGTTGTGATTGACACATATGCGGCTCCGCCTGCTGCAAAGAAGATGCATGAAAGCTTATACTAGATGTTGATTTATTAGATGAATAGGTTTTTGGATCCAGATGGTGAGCATGGAATAGCTGAAGAGGAAAAGCTAACCTTCTTCCCAACCCTTTGCGAACCCTGCGTTCTTCAATGGAATTGACTGACTTGCTTGTCAAAAAGGTGCGGGTAATAATGTGACAATTTCATCTGTTAGAGTAGTCCATTTTGATAAGCATATCTAGGTCGCATCAGGAGATGATCTAAAAAGCGCTAATTATTATAGAACAAGGCGTTTTAAACTAGATATAACCAAATACCTGTTTAGGAAAGATAGCGAATTAATGTTATTCAGTATAGATTTTACGCTAGTTCGTTCTATGCTGGATAAGAACCTCACTACCTACTACGATGAAATCCAATTTTTTGTAAAGATAGTTTGACTATAGACAATGGCTTAATATGACATATGACTTTTATGGTGATCTTATTAAGGAAAAATATATCGCAAATGGAATTGAAATGTAATGACTGAGACAAAAATATGTATGGATTGTGGTAGACAATTCAACTCCAAATCCGACGAAAGTACTATTATATGTCAAAATTGTGTTGAACTTTTGAAAAGAAGGTTTTGGAGTTCGATAAAGATAGGAAAGGCCTACGATAATATCACCTGACATCACTTAATCTGATGAATTTCCACAGAATGTCAGATTAGTAGTAGGCTACTTCACTCATCCTTTGTGTAAACAACGCTTTATTGCTATCGTAGGATCTATGTCTTCAATATTATGTAGACCTATATAATTATGGATATTGCCAATGAAGTTTGAGATCTTGTAATTATAACATCGTGATTAGCCTTTTAGATGTCATAATGATCATATTCACATGACCATTGAATTTGTTTTTCTAAATTTCCTTTTGCTACCACAAAGCGTTTGAAACCCCATGATAATTATTACTTATGTTAGAACGCAAAACTCCATTAAACGTTTTATATGCAGGTATAGACCACACTAAGAAGCAATATATCCGCGTGGGTACATTTTATATAATTCGTTTTTGATTTCGATATTTTGAAAGTCGATTTGTGTAGATGGGAACAGTTAGAATCATTCAACAATTTATTTAGCTATATTTTTTCCGACATCCCGGATGGTGTTTGCCACTTCATTAAAGACGTCAACTACCTGTGCTGTCAACTCTTTTGTCAATTTCTTCGTATTAATCCAAGAATTGGTCTCCTTTGCATTCCGACTCCTGACCTCCTCCATATCGAAGTACGTAACGACCCCCTCTTCTCCTTGCACCAATTTATTGTAATCAATGACTACTGGCGAAATTTGACATAATTCTATCAACAAATTGTTTAGTTCTGAAAACAGTTGGTTTTTTTTGTTACTCAATTCTCTAAAATTTGGAAATTCATTTTCTAGCGTTGCTACCTTTTCTTGTAAATCTGCGACTAGACGCTCATTACAAAATAATTTTGTAAGCAACTCTTCAAATCCGGCTTGAGCATACCCGATTCTTTCTAACTCCTTCTGGACTATGTGATTTCCTATGGTAGCCATGGACATGAAAGTGTTTCCAGCTTCTCCATCTATGCGAGCTAGCTCTCTCCGGATCTCAATAACACGCTTATCAACTTGATAATAAGGCAATGCACGATATTGAATTCCAAAATAACTATGTACTCGGTATTGGCCAATCGCGTGGGAGAACTGACAATATATTCGGTGTAAGTCATCGGTCTGCGATCTAGATATGCCAGTTGAAACCCATCCTTTAAGTGAGCCGATCAGCCGGTGATAAAATTCCATAACCCGCTGTGGTTCGAAGGAATCAATTTGAGTTACGCTGCCGTCTCCCAACATCGCATTGACTTTCCTCATTTCGATTTCAGGCTTTATTGATAGAAGATATGTGTCTTTTATGATCCGAAAAGCAAGATTAACTTCTGTGGCAAAATGATCACCCTCATTAATTGGGATCCTCATAATCTGTTTTGTAATTATGCCTTAGATAAAGATTGACTAGGTAATATCCCATTGGATAAAAAACTAAATATTGTAGAGAATTTTAGGGCACATTGATTCTGGGGAATATGTTTAGCCCTTATAACTAGGAGATTGATTATCTCAAGTTACACTACGTTATATTCACACAGTGTAGCGATGGCAGCGAATAGTCCATAAAAGAGGGACAAATAGCGGCCGATTCATTATCACTACTCAAATCTGCGACATAATGTAAAGAGTTATTAAAATATCACTTCTGATTAGTGCGGCCAACCAATATAGTTACAGGACTATAGAACCAGCCCAATATATAAACAAATTTTTTCTAACGCCTAACTAGCTTACATTTGCATCATAAGACAATCATTTGCTTCAAATAGCCCTATATTGTGTAATAGGAAGACAGGGCGGGGTCATATGCAGAACATAACGGTGCCTGGATTATGAGAACTATTTTAGCAGCATAAAAGAATCAATCATTTTCTTTGCAGCAGGAAGGTATGTTAGATAACCTGACGATAGAGATTCATATATAATGATGTATTCACGATCGCCTGATAGTGTCCCAATTTCCATTGTTTG
>JASHSN010000141.1 GCA_030038695.1 Nitrososphaeraceae archaeon | reverse complement strand
AACGATCGGCCCTCTTGTACTACTCCTACCATGAACCAACACACGTATTTGTGCGAATAAAGGTCTGTTATTCGAAAGGATCAATAGGATGTATGTACAACTAGTTATTACCAACAGAAAGATTATTGCTGCTCCCAATACTGTTCGATCTGATTGTTTCATACCTGAAGACCGCTTATTCCTGGCCTCCTACATATTCTATTTAGCATAACCATCCTATAAATGTAATTAACTTTGTTAAGTTACAGGATTGTAGGTACACTGATTATTCTAATGCATTCATGGAATATATGACATTGTATTTATAGTCAAGGCACACATTAGTAGTACTAGTGTAAGATCAATAAACTGAATCGCAGCAATCGTAGATAAGCTTTGATAATGATTGGAGGAAGACTCAACATAGTTTCTAGATTTTTATTATGGATTTCCGCAGTAATCTTACATAGTTGCTTTAACACAATAGCAGCTTCTTCCAGGCCTGTCAATTTTCATAACGTTCACTACGGCTAAACCTGACGTGGTAGGCATTCGCTCTTGATATGCGATGCTACTCTTGCCTCTAGCCATTTGACGTGTAGAAGCAGCTGAGTCGATACATGACACCACAAAAACATCAACCCTAAATAAGCCGACACACTGAATGATATTATCCGGAATGTACACAAATGTATCAGAGATTCAATTTAAACCAAAAATTAAAGGACATCTTCAAGATTGGAATTTTTTTCCGTCTTACTGTTACATGGAAAATATCATTAGTAGCCATCCTGAATCTCAAAGGATCGATACTTCCTTAAGTGCCTACAATATCATAACCGCAAAGAAAAGGATCATGATAGTGGATGATGAGCTGGATATAGCAACATTGTATAAATTAAGTTTAGAACGTGATGGTTTTTTCGTAGAGATATTTAATGATCCTTTATTCGCGTTATCTAGTTACAAAACCGGAGCATACGACTTGTTGCTACTTGACATAAACATGCCAAGAATGAATGGCTTCAAGTTGTATCAAGAAATTCTCTCGCGTCATTTGGACAGTCATGTGAAGGTATGTTTTATTACTGCTTTTGAGGAATATGATAATCAATTTAAGGAATTATTTCCCGGGTTGGAAGAAGCTGATTGTTTTATCAGAAAGCCGATAGCATTGAAAGATCTAACTGAAAAAGTCATAGCAAGGTTACAATAGCTTAAGGCGTACGGCCATCCTGGTAGAATGGAAGCTGTGTGGTTACTCGTCGCCGATCTTTACCTGTTTCCTTTATTGAGATGATCAAGACTGATGCTCTAGTTCCATCAAAATGTGACTGATTTTGCAGGGATTGGCTAGCTACACACCTTTGTAATATTGGCTCATCCATCAATTATCATTATGACATTGTATCTCATCGTAACATTGGCGTGTAAAGTTTCAACCTCCTTTGGTTCGAGAGCTGCACCAAGCGGGCTATAAATTGGAGGAGAGGATTAAGTTAGTTGAGCAGATACGGAGAGCGAGAATATATGCATGACTCAACCGCTCCAACTCCAGGGTAAACATCTATACCAATTCGGGTTTTTTGGATGTAGAACGCTATGCTACGCGGCTCTGCACGTGCTGGAATTACCAAACAGAGGTATGATTTTCCCAACCGCTGTTACCGATCGCCCTCAGACTACATGACAGTCTCATACCTCAGACTAGATACAATTAAAAAGCATGGTGATCGTTTAACACCTATGCGTATTGAAAAGGAGGGGAACATCTATCTCACAAACATCTGAGAATAGTCCTCTCATACACCCAACATTGCAGCACTTTGGTGTGTTGACTAGGCACTTGGAGAGGATGGTTGATTGGTACGGCAAGGTAGTTGGTATGATAACTAGATACTCGATATCAAGGGGCTCAGCTGGGGCATCTGTTACTTTTCTTTCTAATGATAGTTCGCATCATCGATTGGCAATAATCACGATACCTGAGCTGCAAGAAGACGCTGACAAAAAAGTGCACGCGAAACTGCAGCACATTGCCTTTGAGTATGCCACGATCGATGATCTGCTAAACTCCTATGTGCGTATCAAAGGGTTGGGGATCGAACCGGTATTGACGACGGATCACGGCCCCGCCCTCTCTTTCTATTACAAGGATCCTGATAGCAACATCGTTGAGGTGTTTGTTGACTTAGGAAACTGGAACACACTTGATTTCCACAAAAACTGGGGCGCCTTTGTAGATGCTGACAAACTAGTTGCTGCTCGTCAGGCCGGTATGTCGCTTGAAGAGCTCAGCCGGCGCGCCTATGCCGGTGAGTTTCCGCCCTCTAGGCCGATGAACCAGAGAGATCTGACATAATCTCAAATAGCAATATACCCCTTTCTAGAAATTGATCTAGGAAGGGCCATTCTGGTTGTGACGATTGTAAGCAAATTGAAAGGGATGCCGATTTAGAAAGGGAATGTGATTATCAACGCGGGACTATGTGGCTTGGTAACTGAAGCTTTAAAGGCGGGAGTTCTAATTTATCTGGAATTGCGATTAATAGAGAGTGATCTAGGATTGCCATATACTCTAATATTTGGGAACAATTTTATCTTTGATAGTCCAAAGTCTATCAAGATTTATGATAATATACTGTTCTCTTTAAGTGAAAATACTCTTGGTCCTTGCTTGAGTACGGAAATTTCCGACAACCTAGGAAACCAATTAGTGAAGGTGGACCAAAACGCATGTATTTATTATCGTGAAGAATTAATTAACAAATCCAGGGAACCAGAGCATATTCTAATAATAAACACCAACGGTGAAAATATACTGGAATCAAGGATTTTGGATAAGAAGACAATTCTTGTAAGTGGGATGTTTACTTTCCCACAATTTATGTTGGTCGCAACACAGAATTATATCTTAATGCCCGATGGAAAGAGACTCATGCATAGTCGAATTAATGCGAAGAATGGTGATGTAGCAATCGCAGAAGACGGACTAAAAAGTACATAATATTCATTATATTCATTACAGAAAAAGCTGCTAAAGATGATTGCCGTCATTCCAACATAGGTGTCAACAAAGTCACACAGAAATCTTTTATATTTGTCAGATAAGTTATTCCACAAATTGTTTAATGGATATATATATAACAACTGGCCTTTGCAATTCAGTCAACTATATAATTATCTGCACACTTCTGCTAACTCAGACATATAGGTGAATTCACATTCACAGCTAACAAGCTGGAGAAATATTTTGAGACAATTGAAAAAGAGTGAGGCGAGATCTTATTGAAAGATGAAGATATATGACAACAAAGAAAATTCATAATACTTTCGCTAATAAATGCTAATCCTTCAGGAGAGTATTGACTGATTCTCATTCCATTATAATAAAAATGCGACACATTATACAAATATCAGAGTATAAATCCACTTTTAGAAACTCGCAACATCAAAAAAAGTTAGGAGGAGAATCTAGAGGCCTTGAAAGGTGCCAGGAAAGTGATAGATACTTTCAGGCCAAGGATTGTAATCGCGTGCACGCTTGAACAGATTCCGTATCCTAGCGAAAGTTATCTTTGGGCGGACAATCAAGGCTGCTAGTGTACTTTGACTCTGAATTTTCAAAGATGATTTTAGCTCTGGCATTCATGTCCACGTCCTCTGGTAGAGGATGACAGACCAGGTATTTGAATCTTGCGTATTGAAATGGTCATTTAGAGCCTAGCTGCACATATTAAGTTAAGTATCGAAGTAATGCTGGAAGAATACAAAAGATATCTTCTGATAAGAACAAGAAGACGATTAAAGAGATAATATCAAAGTCTCCTAGAACCTTTGGATACCTAAAGAATATCTGGAGTATTCGTCTTTTGGCAACATATCTTACTACAATTCTAGGAATGAATGTCAGTCCAATGCAGACATGGAGAATCGTTCATGACCTTGGTAAAAGAATGATACTCAACTAACAAGAGTAGTATCGTAACGCAATTCTATACAAGGTTGGTCAAAATCAAAGGTAGTTGCAAGGCAGCTGTAGCTATAGCATCAAAGTTACTAAAGATTGTTTAGTGGATTACATTATCACGGTTAAGGAGATATAACGTGACGTGACATCACACAAATCTTAATGACTCCGATCTTGGAATTGTATGACTTGGGCTCAAATTAATAAGCGAGAGTGCAGTTAATATCTGTATATACCAAAAGCGGAGAAAACAGCTATTTCATAGAATTGTCAGAATTCATATCTCTTCAAATACATCACCTGCTAAGCGGTTCAGAAGGTTTCTTTGTAACATTACATGTAGCAGCGTTTTTAGCTGCTGGTCTAGCTGTCTAAGAGCACAAGAAACTCTTAAGTGTAAGAAAATATAATATATGTAGATGTTTTCAAAAAGTGTCGCTTTAACTACCGTAGCCATTGCAGCCATGATATTGCTTGTTACAACACCAATAGTGGCAAACCATCAAACGTTTGCGTATAAGCACGGCAAGTACTATTACCACGGAAAATATTATAGGTACTATCATAATGGAAAGTATTATAATCACCGTTTCCCGGTCGGCCACTACTTCTGTTATGGCAGCTACTACCATTGTTATCATTAAATATCAATAGCAGGTAATAGTCATCAATCCCACGCCATTAACGCAAAACAAACGGTACACATACAGCTCTATGCTTCGTCGGCCTGCCGCGCACACGGTAACGATAATGCAACGGATGTGAGGATCAGTGTTGATGATACCTCAGACTCAAAACTCTTCTAACGCTAGATGCCCCAGACTCAAAAAATATGGTATATTTTCTACTCCTGCTTCTACAAATTTAATGTGTGGTCTATATCTCCTGCCGTATTCTACAACGGTATGTTTCGGTTCTAAGACAACTATTTCTTTGCAATCTTTTGCATACACCTCTGTTATTTTTCCCGTATTACCTCCTACGTCTAACAGGACATCGCTAGGTGTGATGTCTATATATTGGAGCATTAGTTGAACTCTTTTCTTCGATCCTACGGTCAATAACCATTCTTGTAGCTTCATAACGATTGATATTACTATAATGACTATTTATTTTGCAATACAATGTTCATCTCTGAGAATCTTGATTTTCTATACGATTCTTTGTATTAGTGATATTATGAAAATATTTCGCCTTGGAATTATCGGCAGTAAGTCAATTTTTTCTATCGCTATCGCTTGCTGTTACATATTTTGCACTGGTATACTCCCTTTACAATAAATATAATACCTTCTCCTAACTCTTTATTTGGATTTTCGTACTGTTACATTCAACCCAGAAAATCTACCTTCAGTTGGACACAATATAGTGAACGTTCTAATGCAAGCTTGCATCTGAAAATATCTTGGCGAGTTCAAATGGGCTTCGAGAAGGGATTCTATCCGCCTTCTTGCAATCGTCTAAACGATATTATTGAGACAATCCACCTCAATATTTGTTTGCTATTGGTAATCAACGACAACTAGCTAACTATCGCGTAGTACATATAATATGTCCTCCGATAGTTGTGAAAGGTTGGCCTCCACACGGACCATAAGGTGATGCGAAGCCGTGGCCGCCGTATAGGTTATTAATAACAGGACCTAAGCCTAAGGCAAATAAAAATACTACCGCTACAATCGTCATACAGTTGAAAGTGATTAAGTCCGAATTCATTTATGTAGCAATGGCACTAAAGATAGATATGCATTTGGAATCAATAAGCTAGATCAACGTTCTTGTTATTTCTAATCGTACTAGAATGAATTAATCGTCAATTAATCTTAATCGTTTCGTTATGTCTTTATTAAGGTATTCACAAATGTTAGCAGTACCCTATAGGTATTTTTACAACTAGAATGAACACAAAAACGATCTTCACAATTGTTGCGCTGTTCGCAGCAGTAGTGGTGACAGGAACAGTAATGGGAACCCAATAGGTGAACGCTTTGCACCATAAGCACCATGGATCGGCCATGTCAAGCGGCGATAGCATGTCAAGCGGCCTAGGCGGCAGCAGCTGCTGCGGCGGCGGTTATTAGCACCATATAGTACCACCTTTTTTTATATTTGAGACATAGACCTAACACTAGTACTACCATGGCAATAGAAGAACATCCGGCATTCGCCTTAAGCCAAGCATTCGCAATTACATTTCCATTGCTCCCTCCTGAAATTAATTCTGCTCTTCCCGAAAACCACCTCGCATGAAAGGTATTAGCAGGGGAAGAGGCACAAGTAGGGACGGTATTAGAAGGGATCAACAAAGAATTTGGAAGAAAGTTTGCAGGACAGGGTCTAGGATGTAACCCATTGGATCCACGCGGATCCTAAAGAAGCTGGCTACTCTACGCTGCTAAAAATATTAGCAGATTCATGCGTTTTTTCGTTGTGACTAATAACTATATAATTCACATTAATGATGTGTGGTACTAAGCCGGAGAAAGAATTCAGAATAAAACTTAGCAACTATTATTATAGAGAAATTTCTAGCAACTATTATGTATAAAAAAACAACTATCAGTTTGGTCATAGCGATAACTCTAGATCTGTGAAGTTCTAACTCAGTTACACTTGCAGCTTCTTGGTTATCAATTCTGACACGTCTTAGAAGTAAGATTCTTTCTCTTACATTGGCATCGGGTTCATGTCCGTAAGTATAGTCCAGTTCTTTGCCCGAACAGATCAAATGATGTCAATTTGTGGTCCTAAGCTAAATACATAATGAACAATAACGGTTACTACTATACGTAATTTTGTTAGACAGTGTAGTT
>JASHSN010000140.1 GCA_030038695.1 Nitrososphaeraceae archaeon | reverse complement strand
CCCTATGATTAGATTTCTGACTTTAAGATTAATATCATCTCGCAATGCATTCAATTCGTTAATACGTTATGGCACATAGAATACTAATTGAAGAAGATAATACTGCATTCAGAATAGACGACGTCTCTTTGCGATCGACGACCAAGGAATAAGCACGCCAAGCGACCTTCTTGAAACATTTCTAACAAATACGGTTTTTGAAATACTTTTATTCAGTTAAAGATACCAAAACGCTTAAACACATACTCTTGTGATAACTCTAATGGTTCTGAGGAAATGCGACTTTTGCTATGAAGAAAGAGAATGCGAAAAATATGAACCTGATGGTTGGCTGTGTGATAGATGTCAATACATCGCGCTGATAGATACTTGACTCAAATATGTCTATAATGGTAGATTAATTATACAGGATTAAATTTTCCTAGATTTATATTCTGAATTCTTTGTCTGGCTTGTTATACTATGTATAGCGGTGAGCTGCGAGCGGTACATATACAGTCCAAGCGCACTTTGCTGGTCACGGAATATTTGAACCATCAAATTCGCGAACACAGACCTGTTATAAAGGAAGTATCATACTTTTACCGATCAGTAATGGCGCTCACATTAAGTAAATACGGCAGCAACATAAGCTCAAAACTATCTAGTGTAAATTTGGCATTTCAACGAAAAGTCTGCTAGTTTTATATCAAATGAAAACCGTACGGAGCATAGAAATGGGTCTGGAGTATTATTTTCTATCTAATTGAGTGTTGGATAATAATAATGATAGAACTCCAGCTCGCTCTTGTAAAAACTCCCGACGCTTTTGAGAACAAGGACCACTCTTCATTATATTAGTCCCTGATGTCCAGTCGTATAGACATGTATTGGGAGATTCCTCTTGTTGATGACGATATCCCTAGCCAGGCAACAGTCCAACTATCTTAGAGATAGAAAATCAGAGAAATGACTTGCAGTTTGCTGCCAACCATGTATTGGCTAAGTAACCGCCTTAGCACGGCTTGGGAGCCAAGTAGATGACAAAATAAGAGGGATACAGACGTTACTAGATAATTTTACAGCAGACGTAAAAATGTTGGTTCCGAAGTCGAAATACGGCAATTTAGCCGGCAAATGCGAATTTGAAAACATGTACGCGCACACTTGAGAGTGGGATTCGGTCAGCTGGCGGCACGTTAGAAACAGACCTCCGTCCACCTAGGGACTTTTCATGCTGACATTGACGACAAGGGCTGCCACCTCCCGTACAGGTGGTACATGTCCACCTATACGGCTTAGCTTCGGGAATAATGTTAAAGCACACATTCAGAAACTACCCCGGTGTGCGTTAATTGGCATCGACAGGTGAGTGGTTTTTGCTCTTGACCTTGGCTGCGGTGACTGTGAAGGAAGGTTCAGCCTCTGCTCAACATGAAGGTTATTCTACCGATACTAAAGAAAAGATGAGGCGACGACGAACTGGTACTGACGGTGGTCGTGGTGCAATTGTCAAACAATAGAACCACAGTTACCGTTCTACCTCACGAAATAAAGAAAACGTTGGGAGACAACGAGTCTGTCTACAGACTCTCTCCTGGGAACTGGCCCACTGTCGACCTATTCATGGCAAAACAGACGTCTAGCGATATTTGGTAATGCGCATCTTAAGCAACAATATGTGACGACAGCCCTAGCGCAAGTGGCATCACTTGTAGCCAAACCAGTAGAAATACGGAAATATTCAGAAATTAGCCGCGCAATTTAACGAACAGGTAGAAATCATGCTTCATTCCCAAATCAGTTCTTACAACAACAGAACATTAGATTTGGAAAAAACCACCAAGTTGAAAAATAACCCTTGTATGATGTGTGTTATGTTTACTAATGATAATAATAGATACTACTTCCTGCATATAGAGGGGTTCAGCACCAGAACATTTAGTTTTTTCTCAGACGCAGACTAACTACAGGACACATGTCCTGCGCCCTCTCCGTTTTGTAGGTCCGAACCCTGCCTAGATAAGCATCATTAATACCAGCAGCGGTGGAGGTGTCCATACTTAAATATTAGGAATAAGCTATTTCATACGAATTGTCTGACGATAGTGATTTATTGACTTACAATAGCTACTGAAATCAATAAGGAAAAAGATCTATCGCCTAACCCTGCGGGAAACGTCATTTCGAGGTTTTATGGCAGGATTAAGGTTATAGTACAAAAGATCTTAGCTAGGGTACGACAAGTCATTGATAGATTAAAGGGAATTGCTCAGACTTTCGGAAAATCTATTACTGATTTATTAAATCACTTTGAAAATATTCTTAAAGAAGGACCTGAAGCGATAATTGATCTTTTTAGTTCAATTTCAGATCATTTCGCTCAATTTATGGTGACTTTGACAGAACGAATGTTCAGATTCTTAACAAAGTTTAGCTCTGTTGCTGAATCTGAAGGTTATTCTCTGTCGAATATTCAGGTGAAAATCCCGGTTTGAATACGTATCTATGTTTCAAGTCAGCATCCCTCTTCCGAATATAGACCCGCCAGAAGCTACACTATCCGACAATAGATAGGGAAATAAACCCTATCTATTGAAGGTACATGTTTTTGGTCCGCTGGGGCATCCTCCATTAGTGAAGCACGCGCATACCTTCCCTACTTGTGCCTTAATATCGTGCGTTATCTCTTGCAGCGCACTTGCATTGGCTTGACCGGGCTTGCCTAGACCTACGCCTACCTGTTGTGCAAACTTCGTACCGAATTCCTTTTCTAAGGAACCTTGACCACTTGCCTGATTGGACAAGACAACTGCAGATGTGTACGCAATTAGAATTGTCGCTATAGTCAAGGCAATAGTTGTTTTTTTTTACATAATTCGTTTGTATAATAACACTTTACTAAAGATGTTTCTTCTACTGGAAGATACATGCGCAAGATAAAATGAAACGAATTATTATCAGACGGTAACCAGTTAGATTCTATATCTTTTCTATCTACCCCCCAGTATCTACATCTCCAATCCAAGAAATATATGTCAGTCGAATATGACATAAAAATAAAATTGTTGTTTATCACGTGCAAGAAATATCCTCGGACGATATCCTTCAAATTAACTAAAAAAAGGAGAAGTTCTTTGTATTCCGTTTAGGTCATCAGACAGACTTGTATCACTTTTCGTTTTTAGCCTATCATCCGATTGCCGCCGCCGAAGAGGCCTTGACCCTCGCCAAACGATATATTGTTTCCTACACCGCGTCCAGCATTGTTAACTGCTGTGTTGAGACATATTGTCTGTTTGTCTTTTTGGTTTTGGTCTTGGTGGTCGCTACCCCAAGCTTTTTGTTCTTCTCCATTACCCGTACAATTATTGACCTGGTGGATTGTTTGGATAATAGTCTTATGGACGAAGAATCCACCGAAGACCGGAACCGGGACAGGAACCGGGACCGGATACGGGACACCGCATCCGACGTGGCATGCGAAAGCCCGTTGTGCTGGTACAGCATATACCATCGTTGTTAAACTTGCTGCAACAATTAATGCTACAGCAACTGTCGTTGTTCGGTTCATATTTCTCGAAACTATTATTATTTTTCTCAGTATATATCGGATGATTGACAGCAAGTGCTAAAATTATTCGAGAGATTGTGGATATATTGATACACTATAATAGGATACGCAACAATTCCGGTTGGAAATCTCTGTTCATATTCTGCCTGCGAATTATTCGTAGGCTGTAGATAGTAAAAAGTAATAGCAAAGTGGAGAGAATAAATAACAAAAGGTCGACGAAAATTCAGAATAAACATGACTGCACCAACATCCATGTTACCAGACGCAGGTAACGGTTTTTTAGCATAATTCCTGCGTGATTTTATTGGATAACAATTGCAAAAA
>JASHSN010000139.1 GCA_030038695.1 Nitrososphaeraceae archaeon | reverse complement strand
TTGGTTTAAGTGGAAGAGCGAAAGTAAATGTTGATCCATTACCAGTAGAATTATTTTCGGCCCATATGTTGCCCCCATGGGATTCTATAATACTTTTGGAAATAAACAAACCTAGCCCTGCGCCTGAAGACGATTTTGTCTTAAACTTTGCGAATAGATCGGGCAGTATCTCAGGATCTATGCCACTACCCGTATCCGTTACACTGACAAGTATAACACTTTCGTCTTGATCTGTTTCTGTTGTAATAGTGATAGTGCCGACTTTGGTAAATTTAACGGCGTTACTTATTAGATTAGAAATAACCTGAGAAATTCTTCCTTTGTCTGCTTCCAATACAATGACTTGAGGTTGATATAATAACTGAACATTTTTGTTTACTAGGTCTTTGCTCAATATCATATCGTCCATAGCGTTTATTATTATATCATTTAGGTCGAATCGTTCTTTCTTTAGCTCTAGTGACTTACTTTCGATTTTTGTAGCATCTAATATATCGTCTGATAGCCGATTCAATCTCTTCGCATTTCTATTAATAATAGACAATAATTCATTGTAGTTTTCAATACTTCCTGACTTAGATAGAAGAAGCTGCGATAAGCCTAGTATTGGCTGAATAGGTGTTCTTAATTCGTGAGCTGCTACATTAATGAATTCTTTCTGAGCTTTACTATGAAGTTTTAATTGTTCATGGGCTTTTTTAATGTCTTCATATAATTGAGTCTGTTTCCATAAATTCTCGAATATTGCAACATAAGACAAAACTCCCGCCTTACTATTAGAATACGTTGATAATCCTATTGCTTCATCGAAAGTCGTTTTTGAATCATCTCTTATCTCCATTACTAAAGAAAATTTCCCATCCACTACTAGAAATGTAGCATGAGTGCCAGCAGTTTGTTCAATATTCCTGATATGAAAGTTCATGTGAATATCTTTCAAGTTTTGTAATGTTTGATGGATGGATTTATCATCAGGCATCAGTATTCTGACTTTTAAGTCATGGCCCCTGCAGAATTCAAATATCCCCAGTCCTGCCTGCCTCTTGAATGCGTTGATAGTCGGAAACATCAATATTATTTCTTTTTGGGCATTTTTCATAAGCTTCAGATACATCTCTCGTGCCCTATTTGAATGTGGGATAACTTCAATAGCAGTTCTGTCAACTCCCTCTTCGATTTCTGTAATTCTCTGGTAAGCTGGTATTGCCTTGTTCCAAAAAGTATCGAAAACATACTGCTGATGTTCCACAATTTCTTTGACATTACTGAAAATAATGATAAACGATGGTTTGCTTGTTTCATCTGAAGTGATTGGAGCGAGATATTCACTTTCGCTTATCATGAAATTACCTTTTATACCATCAAGATGACGAAGTTCATCAGTTATTTTAATTATCTCTTTGCAGGATAATAAGTTATCATTTGTAATTTCTGTAAGATATCGCAACTGTACACCATTTCTTTTTGCCTCAACAAAAGATCTTCTTATTGGTTCAAGTTCTAATGCCAACGTAGGCCTTGTAGAATCCATACAGGTGTCAATTCTGGATCTTGCTTCGGAGAAAAAACGCAATTCTGTCCCTATTACACGTTCACTTCCATGAATCACTTCTGTTCTTTCAACACCTGGGTTCGATGGCTCTGGTATCAAATGAATTAGAGTAGGTTACTCGTAGATATAAAATATAGGACACTACTTTTTTATGATATGCTACTTCTTTTCGGCGAGGCTCTAGGAACTCGTATACATATAGACAGCCAAGGTCACAATAGAGCAGAAGCCAATGCTCTTTCTAGTCGTACTTTTTCAGTGTCTATTATCATAAAAAAGTTGAGGCTGCTTCCTACAGGAACCCTTCCAATATGGATATTTAAAAACCCGAGAGTATTCTTGCTTTTAATTTCTGGAACTCTTCTTCTGTTATGAATCCTTGTTGTTTGAGATTACCTATTTTTTCGAGTTCCTTCAACGGATCCTTTTTATCTTGACTAGATAACTGTGCTTGGCGTGCAATCTCATCTGCTCGCGCTTGTGCATGTTGAGCTGCTTGTGTTGCCCGGTCTATCTGTGCCTGCTGTTCTTGTGCCGCAGACATTGATTCAAACTGTCTTGTTGCCGAGTAATGCCCCACCATGCCTCCTATTAACATCGCACCTAGTACCATGGAATACTTAGAGTTCAAGACGCTATTTAACATTATCTGCAGCTCATTACTTAACTTAGGAGTTGCTAATCCAATGTCATATCGTTAAATTCAACGTAATATTATAAAACGGAGAGATGGTTTTCTACTCACAAATATTTCAATATAAGTTCTTGATCTACACCACGATGTTTGTTTGAATTTGGACGACTATTTCTGTTTATGTCAGGAAAATCTAATATCATTCCTTTCTGAATGGCTATTTCCCTTAAATTCTGCAGTGATCTGGTTTCATAGGATTTGATTGCTCCAACATTACACCATAGTTTCAATGGTTCTTCGAATCGATATATTGTGTTCTTATATTCCTCAATTGCTTTTTCGAGATGAAGCAATTTGAGAATTATCTTCATTCTTTCCCATATGTCCGATCTTAACCTTAAGAGTGCCCCAAAAACATATCGAACACCAGCATTGTAACTTCTATCTACTACCTCGTGGACATGATATGGGTCGTCTGTAATTAAAGGAATGAGGGGATCGATATTTACACAACAGCATATACCTGCATCTGTAAATCTCTTTATCACGTTAAATATAGAGTTCACAGGAGGTGTACCCGGTTCTATTAAACGTCTAATATTTTCATCAGTTGTAGTTATCGACCATACCAAGAAACATTTGTCCTTGTATCTCTGGTGTAACTTCAGATCTCTCTCTATAATCTTTGACTTCGTAAACACATAGTACGGGACGTTATATTTTTGTAAAACTTCTATGCATTTTCTTGTTAGACCATATTTGACCTCTGCGGGCTGATATGCGTCAGTAGCTGAAGATATCATTACAGAATCGATATTTTGATATTTCCTAGACTTTATCTGTTTTTCCAACACCCCTGCAACATTACTTTTAGCGTAAATTCTGTTATAGAATTCAGGAGACCATTCATAAGTTGCATAACAATAGCCACATCTGTGTCCACACCCTTGATATGGATTAATCGTAAGTCCTTTATGCCCTTTAACTGTAAACTCATGTATGACCGATTTGCACTCTTTTTCTTTGAAGATAGGTGATT
Organism: Nitrososphaeraceae archaeon; assembly: GCA_030038695.1. Lineage (GTDB taxonomy): Archaea > Thermoproteota > Nitrososphaeria > Nitrososphaerales > Nitrososphaeraceae > Nitrosopolaris. Next base: position 4,143 of record JASHSN010000139.1, on the reverse strand, counting down.
GCTTTGTATACCATGTATCCAAGATAAAGCAGCACAGATTTCATACATGTACTTAATAAAAAATATAATCCCTTATAGGGAGAGGGGGATGTAGAAATTGATAAATCTTTGGCAGACCGAGTCTAGCACATAAACCATCATATCAACGATTTATTCATTCCGGGGAAAAAGACGTCATAGATAGCAAGTAGTAGCCAGCATGGACGGGACGTATTTATAAGGTATGGCAGAAAGGAACTTCTGGTTAGCTGGACCAACACGTAATTTATTAAGAAATCTTCAAGCATACAAGGATCAATAACAAGAAGATTTAATTGAAACAGTCTTATCGTCTAGTTTTATGTCTCTCTCAGAAAAAAAACAAATCGCATGGAATTTCGTTGAAGAATTGTTAAACAAAGGGAATCTGGAAAACGTAGATAATTTTGTTACGCCTGATTTCATATACCATGATGTTGCAGAAGACCTTAATGGGGTAGAGAGCTTCAAGAAATGTGCTGAATCGGACCATGTCACTTTTCACGATATCCAGTACTCCTTTGTCGATAGCATTGCAGAAGATGGCAAAGTTGCTATTGTTTCTATCGTGGAGGCGAGGCATGTAAAGGAATTTCGAGGTATTGGTGCTACTCACAAGAAGGTTAAAACAGTAGTAGTCATTATCTTCCATTTTCAAGGTAATAAAATAAAGGAAGCATGGGCTGTCGCCGATGGACTTACTGCAGCGTTTCAGCTTGGTGTTGTTAAAACATCATTTAGAGAGGTTGGCTAGGTTTATAAGAAAATTCGATTGAATCGCAGCATAGATCTTTTCTATATTGCCAATCCTAATCGCGTCCATATCATCTGTAGCTTATGGATGAGCTATCAGTCATATACCACCACACCTGCATATCAGCGAAATATCAAGATACACAAAAACACAAGCAGGCCTGAAAACCCAAAAAATACAAAACTAAAACGAACGCATAGAAAATAATTTGTTGTTTGCATCCGTAGCAGTTATGCAGCTACTGTTTGTGGTCGATTCGGCACCTAGCCATTCGACCCGGGCTTGTGTGAACAGGCCATAAGGATATGCATAACTTGTATAACAATGTCTGAACCGGCGAAAGGCTGGTTAATATACGCCATAGGATTCTTACATTCAGTGTTTCCAATGAGTGAGGACAAATCGGATGATGCAATAGGACCAGACGGAGTAAAACAAATCTATCCTACTAAACCCGGGGGTACGGAATTTTATTTAAATATGAAAGATCCGTACATCGGCGGAGCCTATGCAAGTAGACGAACGGCCCAATTTAATATTTCATTTGGCAAGGGCAGCCAATTTCCGTTTACTAGACATACAGATAAGACACACATGAAAGACGGACTTGTATATTTCAACACAACTGGAAGTCCTATTTCATACGCATCCGGGGGATCTGGTAAAAGCGTCCGGTTGGATGTGTACCCTGACGGTGGCAAATGGAACAACAAGACAACGTATTATTGGCAGAATAATCCTGGGTTTCTATATTCTCCTCATTCAATCGGATCCGGGGAATTTACTACATTTATTCGAGTACACGGAGATCTTCATAAACACCAAGCCTATGCACATAAAATCGGTGGAAGAGATGAGGACGAAATAAGAAGTCTAATCGAGATGGTTTACCCAACATCCTCTCATGACAAAATACAAATGAATTACAATTATGCTCACTTTCCATACGTGAACGTTACTCCAACACACAAAATTCAAAATCCTCCTCCCATATGTGATGATGGACGATGGATTGGATTGAAAACAGTGCATAAAATCGCAGCAGATAAATCATATTCTGATTGGGAGATGTGGATAGACAACACACCGTTTACAGCAACAGGGGTAGCGAACAATTGGCTGTTGGCATCCACATATCACGACATAGGTACTGCCGAATATAATCATATTCCTTTAACATGGCAGTGTCAGAAAGACGTTTGTCGTATAGACGGATTTGAGAGTGTTGATTTTACGTTAATTTCCGATAGATCGATAGCAGATATAGTCGGATATCAGTAGATGAAGCGACTAAAAGGTTATCTATGAACGTTATTGCCGAGATATTGTACATATCATGAATCATCCAACGTAAAGAAATTTTCTGTAATTTTTCTTAGAGTATCAAAATTTTGTTCAGCTTCAATAGCTACATTATTGTGTTCATATTTGACATTGAATGATTTCAATGCAGTTCGAAACAAACTCGATTTTTTGCCATCCTCTGTAATTTCAATTTTGTCAACTATAAGCAGCTTTTCATCTACTAGCCATTTAATCTTTCTATATGCAGTACTATGAGAGACATTACTGTCTCGCGTAATCTGATTGACTGATTTGGATTGATACATAGCTGAATCCAAAATCTTTTGTAGTTCGGTATCAGCCAATGCGGCGAGAATCGCTCTTTTTAGCCTCTCGCCTTTGACTATCATACCTTCTCCACAGTGTTTAGAATCTAACAGATAGATTTGATTTATTACCATTGATATCCTTGTTCTTCATCTATCGATTCTCTGTGGTCTCCTGATATCACCATTATGGTACTATAACAATGTAAATCTAAACATTATTTACCTATATATCCTATAATTGTCAGTAGTGATCCTACTTGTAGAATGGATAGGAACTATTCTACCCGAAGTTAAGATTAGTGTGCACGACGTCACTACTACAATGCATAAAATTTGGACGCATGAATAACATTTATCCCTTGTTCACACGGACGAATGAATGACTGCAAGTGCATGAGTCATCACACGTTAAGTGCATTTATCTTATATCTGCATGGCTATTTGACTTGTGCACTCGCGGTATTTGTGCGCCGAGGGCTTCGATTATAGTCTTTCTGATCTTCGCGTACACCATAATTGGAAATTATGAGCCGTATTCACGGTATTGCGTATTGTAAAGCCCAATCTTAGCAGGTTCGTAGATCCATTGGTTTGTTAATTTCGGAGCATCTGAATAAGTCTCGTGAATAAGCGAATAGGGATTCGCACGTATTATGCACTAAAATATATAATGGTTCTTAAAAATATGCAGCGAAGGAAATGGCGAGGACATTAAAAATTGACAAGTCGGCAAAATTGGTAACAATTGAATTGGATAACAACGAACTTAAAGGTATCCTAGATTCTGTTGATTTGATGATCAAGGAGCAGAAGAGAAAATTGTTAGAAACTATTCCCTCCAATGAAACTGACAGGAAGCAACTAGAGGTGTACGATGCATTAAGAGAAGTGATTCGGAAGGCATGGGACTCCACAATATAATACAATACGCAATGATATTAAACAAAATCATGCGTTTTATTAGACTATAATTGATCTTCTCATTAATATTGACTATCCGATCGCATACATACCAGTAACTTTAGATCTATAGCGATCAATATCCATATCAGAACATGAAATTTAATACAGAATAGTAAAAACGGTGAGTTAGCAAGTATGTGATTGCGCATATCTCCATCGATAGATATTCAGATGACTACATTTAGATATCAAGGGAGCAACATGAATCAGTAAGATATATCATTGCTAGTAATGCGATTGCAAATCCTTTTCTGCGAGCAGCTCAAAACTTCACTATAGCTCGTCATGGATAACTCCACAAGAAATAGTTGATTAGTTGATGGACCGCGACCCCTAAAATATTGTTCCCGATGGGACATCCAAACACACAGCGTACACTTCCTATATGAGTTGGTGCTATGATAGTTGCACTAGTGTACGCGTGGTGGTGGTGATGTGGACTAACTGCTGCAAAACTAGGCGGTGCCAGGAGAGTTAATGACGTAAACGCTATAGCCAAAGCAACAGATTTAGATATTTTTCGTACGTTTAATGTCATAACAGCCTCGTATGAGTGACATCCCTTATACGAAGTTGGTGTAACTTCAGAATAACTAAGTTCATTACTATTTTACACTATTTTTTATTTCAAAGGCACTGTCGTTGCTAACACTTTTCATAATACATTTGTATAATGATCCTTAGGTACAAAGGTTCCGGCTCCTCGCACTAGTCCTGCCTGTATGGCAGTATTTAGCTTTTGTGGCATGATTACTAATTAAGGATTATCGCCTTCACATTCTAGGATCTCTTTTC
>JASHSN010000138.1 GCA_030038695.1 Nitrososphaeraceae archaeon | reverse complement strand
AACTTACTAGACGTTGCATTCTGGCCTGAGGGCTCTGCATTATGTCTATTTTATGGTCCAACACCTATCAGCAAGCCCGACAAGATTGAACCTTACTCTCCTGTCAATATAGTGGGTCACATAGTGACTGAACAAGATGACATAATAAACCAAGTTAAGGCTACTACCAAGGTAATTATAAAGCAAACGACCTGCTTGCGTTAACTTATGAGCATAGCACATAGTTAAATTTCAAATCTCTTTTTTCATATTTTAAGCATCATCTGGTTAAAGTTAACTCTAATAGATATTCTGACATACAAACGCCATGACATCAGAAAGAGAACAACAAGGTAATGTGCGCAGAATTATTTAATCCATTGGAATGATGTAAACAGAAACTTTTGTGAAAATGCCACCATAACCAGCGAGCAATGGTTGAAAGCACTCTGGGACTCGTGACCGACGATTACATCTGCAGTCATATATCGAGGAGTAATTTCTAGAAGTTTCGGTCAAAATATTGGCTAAGTTGAAAATTGCCCATGTCATAGGAAAAGCAATATGGAACCAGTGATGTGATCTCATTTGGGAAGTTGGTACGAAAGAATGATGGCCCTGAAGAAGTTGTGCACATACTTATTACAATGACAAAATATGACCAAAACAACAACAATAGGAAAAGTAGGAAGTGCCAAGTGACCATCCTAAGTAAAGTATAATAATTTCTTTGAGCGTAGGAGAATTATGGGTAGACTCGTTGCAATAGCTTTAGTAGCTAGACGCCGTGGTGAAAAACAAGCTCAACAAGCACAGCAGGGACAACAAGGAAAATAACGAATCCATGAACCCGGACTGGTTACAGGCTTAAGGAAAGGCGGGAGGGATGTTTTCTTATCATAGAGAACAACTCAGTCTAATCACATACGTACAGGCAAACTTTAATTGTAACATACTATTGTATAATGACATGTCTGATAATAAGTCAATTGCAAGAGCATTTATTCAACAAATATTTAATGAAGGTAAAATAGAGGATGCAAATAGGTTTGTTAGCCCTGATATAATTTACCATGGAGTGTTCCAGGAAGTTAGAGGAGTGGAGCATTTCAAAAAGTGGATAAAGGAGGATCGCGACGCATTCCCTGATATGCAAGTTACAATAATAGATGACTTTGGCGAACAAAACAAAGTTGCTATACGATGGACATTGACAGGCACCCATAGAAAGGAATTTGCCGGCTATCCTGCTAGCCATGAGAAGTTTGAGACTCACGGCGCGGATATATTTCATTTTCAAGGTGACCAAATAAAGGAGGCATGGACATTGTTTGATGCACTTACCCCCGCACTAGAGCTGGGTATTGTTGAGAAGGTGGAACCACCGCAGTCTGAGAAATAACTGCTGACAGTGACTCAATTAATGTTTGGCACTCATGCGCTGAGTCTCCTACCCAGAATTTGTTAACTCAGATGTGTGTAAACATGGCTCTTGAGGTATGTAAAAGTCGATTTAGATTGTCATCATAAAAAAATTAACCTTATGTATCATTATGTAGCCCTGATAATACACCTGAACCCTATATGGGTCATCTCTGTATCGATCATCTGTGGTTGTCGTTTGTTCCGATGAATTGGATCGTAGTAGTAGTTTTGTTATTAAATTTATTATCCTCAACCATTGTCGTTCATGATGAAAAAGCATTCTCTAGAACCAATTATTGACGAAGGAGATGAAGCGGCGACTAAGGTGGATAACCATCATAGTCGCTTGCTTGTTTTTAGTACATTATTTTCTATGAATTTATTAATAACACAAATAATCTGGGACATTGATCTAGAGCATATAGAGACGATCCAAAGCAATTTGCCTATAGAGAGCAAACGAAAAAGTGATTCTGTCCTTAACAAATGGTTGTGTCCCATACCATGAAGATTTCTAGAGATTTTACATATGCTTCTTTCTTAACATTTGTCACTCTTAACGTGGTTCTGTTGAGCTACGTAATGAACAATGATAGATCGATGGGAGCATTAGAGACGACACATTCTCACCTTAAAAACAGAGGTAATTCTACAGACCAACTGGTACGGCTACAGAGTCTCATGTCAAATCAATCAGATGACATTAAGGCTATTAGAAACTCGACTTCAGCTCAAGTACAGGTTTTGAAGAGCATTGCTCAAGGATTTGCAATTTCATCTGCTCAGTTTATGTTCACGACATTAGCTGTGTTCCTTTTGGGCGTGACGTTGATTATTTATGGATTGAGACTTACCTTGCGAGCACCTAAACAAACAAGTAGATACTTCAGAGCTATGATGTGTGCTTTGCTTAGCCCAGTTATTATACTGATTATGGCTTATCAGCTTGGAATAGCATTTGGAGCTCCTCTAGAAATCTATAAGATTGCCGAACCATTGTTGTTAATTTCAACACTGCTCTGGATTCCCACCGGTATAATCATATTTCTATTGATAGCCGATCGAAAGTTGATGGGGCATTTGGAACATCGCCAATAATTTGATTTCATTGGCTTGCTAGAACAGGTAGGATTTGAATTTAACCCTACCAATGCGACACACTTGACCAATAACAGAACAGGTATTGACGCATACTTTTGCAATCTTCGTCAGACAAGAAATACGATCTACAACATAGAAGATTTACGTTACTGGGTGGCGATAGAAGTAGTGTCCGTGATAGAAGTAGTACCCGTGGTAGTAGCCTGCATGTCCGCGCACTACTACGAATCCTAATGCCTGTTAGCTTGAGATTATAGGACCTGAGGCAAACAGCCCTATTACTGCTGCGATTGCTGCTATGCTGAAAGTAATTCCTGTTTTTGAATTCATCAACAAATGTTATGACTAGCGGATAATAATAAGACTGGGACGAATCCCATTTGTTAGCATTCGTCGTCTAGTTTATATCTTGTTAATTTTTTCAGTAATATAACAGTACTACCTTATTGTACTATGAAATCATATCTTCGTCAGCCACAAATGGAATTCTATATCTTGTAGGACATCGTAGCACACAGTAGCACGGATATGTTTTATAACACCTCATGTACTAAACGGTAGCAGCAGTATCATACGATATTTTATATACTGTGAAATGCACATGTTTACAAAAGGACTATATTTCAACCGTTGTGGATATCAAACATTTGCAAATATAATTAATATAAGTAGAGAGACCTTCCATTTGTAACGTATTTTAGCCAGCAGCCTTATATCATTCAACCATGATCTCAATATGTATGATTAAAAGTATAGCATACATAGGCCTTGGTTTTGTAACCGCCTTCCTTTCACTTGAAGTGGGTTGGCATTTCACGGCCTGCAAATACACATCACTAAAACCATGTTTTTATAAGCAAATTGGTATTCTAAGTTAAAGCCTTCATTAAAATGCCTATCTCACACTTTATAGCATGCAAGAATTATGAAGAAAGAATTCCGACCATACATATGGGTAAAGTTTATGATGACACTATGAAGAGAGAATCATTTCAGCAAGTTCAGAAAAATAAAAGAATTGTACTGGTGGATGACGAACACGACGTTAATGTGACCATTAGGATAGTTTTAGAGGAGAACGGTTTCAAAGTTGATTCGTGTGCTGATGCGTCTCAAGCATTAGAGAACTTTACAGCCGGTTTATACGACCTTGTCATACTTGATGTTAAATTACCGGGGATGGGTGAATTTACTTTATACGAGAAAATTAAAAAACTAGATGTCAAAGAAAATTGTGTCATTAATAAACCAGTGGATAATGAAATCCTACTACAACTGATAAAATCAGTATTATGGACATACAAAAATTGATACAACAGTCGATTTATCTTATCCTATATTTTGTCGTTTAATTTTGCTTATTTAAGATATGGTATATTCAATGCATAATTCTGCAGAAGATCCCTGGTATCATCCTATTGTTATAAAACAGGATCAACAATCTTGGAAAAGAATATTGATTATAGATGACAATGAAGATGTCACTACAACTTTCAAAGCAGGACTAGAATATAGCAATATCAATACTAACAGAAAAATTAAAGTATACACTTGTAATAACCCTCTGACAGCATTATCAGCATTCAAACCAAATTTCTATGATCTTCTTTTGATTGATATCGAGATGCCAGATATGAATGGATTTGAATTATCTGAAAAGATATTGGCTATCGACCTTAATGTTAAGGTTTGTTATATGTCGTGTGCTGAAATAAACCGTGAGGCACTAAGCGAGATATATCCTGCGATAAGTATAGGATGCTTTATCAGAAAGCCAGTCACTATGGATTATTTGATCAAACGAATTATGTCACAATTGTATTAGGAGGAGATGGATCTACTGAATTCTATCATTTGAAGCTGTTCCAACTTTTTATCAAGGAATTGGACGTCCCCCTTAAGGCACCACTGATGGCCCACAATTTCATCAGGAACCAATATTTTGATATTGACGATATTTTAACACAAGCCTTTCAAGTTCATTAATTTTATGTGTGGTTTCCGGAGATAAACCTGTTTCATGACTTTGATCATGTATTGTATACATAGGACTAGTGCCGTACTGCGATATTCCTATAGGTGCTTGCTGAGGGATGTATGGTTGGGAAGTAGTGCATCCAGGGCCGTATCATTCTCTCCTTTTCCATTGATTGTTCATAAGGATAGGGGTAGGAAATTATTTTGTAGCCTTGAACGTTCGTATTCTATTACATTTGATGATAAACACCATAACATCATTCATCGCTTTTACGATGT
>JASHSN010000137.1 GCA_030038695.1 Nitrososphaeraceae archaeon | reverse complement strand
CTGATAGTTATGTCTAGTTTCTTGCTTTTCTAAAGATCTTTTCCGTATCGAATGGTTCAAGGTATAGTGCGTGGGTTAGCTGAATATGTCAAGATTGTTGAGGAAATACACTTTACTCATATTAGGAAAAGAATGATTGGGATTAAGTCATCAATTGAAAATGATAATGATAATGATAATGATAATGAGGAACCAATAACGTTGGTAGTTGATGCATCAGATCTGACCGTATCTAAGAGAGGTGATTATATAGAAGACAAATGGATATGAAAGAAGAAGGAGTTTATATACATCTATCTTCATGCAAAAGTCGTAGTAAATGAATATCTCCTTATAGTAATAATAGGTATTCATATAAGATCCCACTTATGCGCATCCCTTAAATGATACAAGAAGAAGAAATTCTGTTCTGCGCAACCTAAAGCATTCCAATGGGCAATTATAATTAGAGAAGTGTACCACAAGTAAGTCGTGATATTTACATTTGATCTAATCATCAACTCAACTCTACTGCTGTTGAATATCTCCTTATTGCTAACGTTATCAAGACATGCTTATATACTGCTTTGAGATATATTGCGAGATGTCTTCTGATAATACCGGCGCCACACAAAGAACAGAGGTATTCATCGGAGGAGAGGCTGCAACTAAGGTGTGTATGCAAGTCATGTCGGAATCGATATTTAAGGTGGATTCTTGTCTTGATTCTAATGCACCATCTATCACAATTGAATTTTATTTGAAAGCTATTGAAGAGGCGATGGCTAGGGGTGTAATCTTCAGAATTTTGACCCACATTATATTGAAAAACTTACCTTTTTGTAAAGAAATAATGAGAGTTGGAATTGAACTTCGACATCTGGATAAAGTAAAAGGCAACTTTGCCGTATTTGATAATAAGGTGTATTTAGCTACCGCCATAGTAAATGAATCTCAACCAATACCACAAGTCATATACAGTAACATTAGTACTATAGTAGAACAGCAACAATACTTATTTGAAACTCTTTGGAATAAAGCTGTTCCTGCTCAAGAGAAGATCAGAGAATTCGAGGATGGAATACCGACTGAAAGAACAGAGGTATTACACAAACAAGAAAATATGACCAAAGCAATAGCTAAATTCTTCTCAGGAGCACTGACTACTCTTGATATTTGTGGAGATCATGCTTGGCCATCTGTATACGGTTCAGATATCTTCAAGATGGGATTGATTGATGTAAACAGGAAGGCAAGGTTAAGGATTATCACAGAAATCACTAAAGATAATATACATTTTTGCAAGGAATTGATGAATCTTGGCGAACTTAGACATTTGGATGGCATTAAGGCGAACTTTGCAGTTTCTGAAAGAGAGTATATCGCCTATGGAACGATGCAGCAATCCTCTCTATCGCAGCAAGTTATCCACAGTAACGTAAAGGAGATTGTAGAACAGCAAAGGTATGTGTTTGAGAATTTCTGGAATAGAGCAACTGCAGCTCAAATAAAAATTAGAGAGATCGAAGAAGGGATTGATTTAGGAGTCACAGAGGTTATTCACCTTCCAACTAAAATACAAGAGTTGTTCATTAATCTGGTATTGTCGGCTAAGGAAGAGGTATCTTTAGTGCTTCCTACAATTAATGCTTTTTACCGGGAGCAGCGTCTCGGTATAATTCGATTCTTGAGAGATGCAGCTTTAGATCGTAAGGTTAATGTCAGGATTATAACACCAACCAATGTCGTCATTGACGAAATGATAGGAAGTATGACCCCGCTATTAGATCAAGGGAAGAAAATAAATATACAATCTATAGAGATCGTTACAGGAACAGCTGTAACTACGGTCACTATAATGATCGTTGATAGAAGAGAAATATTGACGATAGAGAAAATTGACGATTCAAAAGATAACTTCTTAGAGGCGATAGGAACGGCAACCTATTCTAATAGCAAACCTACGGTTTCCTCTTACGTTTCAATCTTTGAGAGTTTGTGGCAGCAAACCCGGTTATACGCGCACATTAGAGAAGTAAATGAACAACTATTAGCTACTGAAAAAGCAAAAGAGGAATTCATTTCCATGGTAAGTCATGAATTAAAGACTCCACTAGTACCACTTAAAGGCTATGCCCAAATGCTTCTAAGACCCAAGTTTATGGGAGGAGCTGAGGTAAATGAGCGACAAAAGAATGCGATCGATGCAATGAACAGAAATATAGAAAAATTACAAGCTCTCGTCGATGACGTAATGGATGTCTATAAACTTGACATGGGAAAGCTCAAGTTTTCTATGAATAATACTAGTATTACAAAGCTCATACACGAAGCAATTTCTGAGCTAAGACCACTCACACGTAATAAGAAGATAGATCTTCAAGCAAACATACAGTTGAATGGAACAGTTTTTTGTGATCCTAACAGAATTAGCCAGGTTCTATCCAATTTAATTAAAAACTCAATAGACTTTGTTCCTGATAATGGTAATGGGAAGATAATTGTGAGTGTTCAAAACTATAATGATAATAATAAGGATAATGATAATGATTTCAAGATGGCTCTTTTTACAGTAGAAGATAATGGCATTGGAATAAACCCAGAGAAAGCAGACAAACTTTTTCAAAAATTCTACCAAATTGATACTGGACCCACTAGAAAACATGCAGGCACGGGACTGGGTTTGGTGATATGCAGAGGCATAATTGAGGCTCATGGTGGAAAGATTTGGATTGACAATACCCATAGAATAGGCGCAGTAATCAAATTTACCTTACCAGTGAGAGTACAAGAGAACAAGAGGGAAAGGGATACAGGCACATGAAAGTATTGTTGATAGAAGATAACAGAGATATTGCTGATATGGTTCGTTTATGCCTTGAAAGTGAGAATATTGTCTGTGAGACAACAGGAGATGGAAAAGTAGGATTACAAACGATAAAAGAACATAAGTTTGATGCCATACTATTGGATCTTGCAATACCAGAATTCAGTGGATTCGATATTTTCAGAGCATTAAAGGAAGAGAACCTACTTCAGTTCAATAACGTGTTGATATTTACTGCGTCGTCTGTAACTGACAAAGAGTTAAAGGAGATGTTGTCTTCTGGTGCAAAAGGAGTGCTTAGAAAACCACTATCGATCGATGATCTGATAGAAGCCGTACAAAGGTTTCGTCAGAATGGCAATAACTAACATCTAATGCTTGAATATATGACAGCTGATCAAGTTAACGATGAACTAAGATTGTCTTCAACGAAAGTAATTCATGGAGTTACAAACGTAGTACAGACAGAAGTACGGTTTTTTCATAATACAAAGAACAAAGCTGATACTTATATGAACTATACACGACCACCTCTTGCCATAACATTTGAGCCCATAAAGAAAGCCTTTCTTGATGCTAAGAAAAGAGGAGTACATTTGAGATATCTTACTGAAATTACAAAAGATAATCTATCTTACTGTAAAGAATTAATTAAGATAGTTCATGAGTTACGTCATTTAGATGGAATAAAGGGCAACTATATGGTGAGTGAAAGTGAATATATCGCACCTCTAATTTTGTATGAGCATGGAAAAATAGCCTCACAAGCAATCTGTAGTAACATTAAGCAAGTTGTAGAACAGGAGCAATATGTATTTGACAATCTCTGGAACAAGGCAATACTTGGGGGTGAAAGGATTAAAGAGATTGAGGAGGGAAGAGCATTCCACTATGAAACCAAGGTATTAACAAACAGGGAAGAAATAGTTAACGAAATAACAAATTTCCTTGAAACTTCCAATGAATTATTGGTTTGTTCGGGATCCGGTGGACTGCAACTAGGGTATAGTAGATTCCTCGATCTATGCAAGGAGATAATGGCAAGGTCTAGAAGGTCTGAGCACAAGGGCATTAGATTACTAACTGCTCCGATAGGAAGAGATACTATAGAATTAGTAAAAATGATCTTGGATTTAGGAGTTCATATAAGAGAGATCAAGAACATGCCACCAATGAATTTTTCTATTACAGAAAAAGAGGTGCATGCCACTATAGAGAAGTTAGAAGGTGGAGAGATTGCTCAAAGTGTATTAGTAAGTAATGAACCAGTATATGTTAACCACTTTCATTATATCTTTGAAGAGTTATGGAAAAATGGGATTGATGCCAAAACTAGAATAGCAAGCATCGAACATGGTACCGATTTCGGGGATATAGAAGTGATTTCAAACGCCTCTAGAGTAGCCGAACTGTATTTGGATCTTGTGAAAAATGCCCAAAATGAAATTATGATAATGTTACCTACATCTAATGCTTTTCTTCGCCAGTCCATGATAGGAGCTATACAATTAGCAAAGGTAGCAGCAGGAGAGCGAGATGTAACGATTAGAATCTTGATGCCTATGAATAAATCAACGGAACAGCTGCAAATCTTAAAAGAACACAAAGAGTGTTCTCCACTTGCTAATTCCAACCTTGTTCATGATGATATTGATGTTAGGAATATCGAGCAGATTATTTTGGATAGTCATGCTACGATCCTTGTTGTGGACAAAAAGCATTCACTAGTTATCGAAATAAGAGATGATTCAAAAACAAATTTCGAAGAAGCAATAGGTTTATCTGTATATTCTAACAGTAAAGCCAGCGTTTTGTCTTACCTTTCTTTAATGGAGAATTTATGGTTAGAATCCGAGTTACACGAACAGCTAAAGGAATCACGTACTAGGCTAGAATTAGCTAATAAACAACTAGCAATACATGATAAAATGCAGCAAGACTTTATCAACATAGCAGCTCATGAATTGCGTACACCTATACAACCTATCCTTGGCTTGTCTCAAATCCTTCGAACCAAGTTAACAGACAGCATGCATATCGGTTCTCTAGATATAATAATCAGAAATGCAATGAGATTACAACGTCTGACCGAGGATATTCTAGATGTACAAAAAATTGAGAGCCACACTTTGCAGCTGAACAAAGAAGGTCTAGATGTAAATGCACTAATTTCAGATCTTGTTGCAGATTATAAAAAACAGCTTTTAAATGAAAAGAAAGAAGGCATTAGTCTAGCTACGGAACTTAATTTTTCAAAACCAAATTTTCTTTACGCAGACAAGCATAGACTTATTCAAGTGATTGATAATCTGCTAAGAGGCCATCCGAAAATCAGTTGATATTTGTTGAGTTCTAGACTTACTATATCTGAACGATAAAGCTAAGCCAAACCTAACCCATCTTGTTATTCGTAGTGATATCTGAACTCACAGGTGTTGAATCCGCGTACGAAATACCTGATGTATTATGGG
>JASHSN010000136.1 GCA_030038695.1 Nitrososphaeraceae archaeon | reverse complement strand
CCCATAATACATCAGGTATTTCGTACGCGGATTCAACACCTGTGAGTTCAGATATCACTACGAATAACAAGATGGGTTAGGTTTGGCTTAGCTTTATCGTTCAGATATAGTAAGTCTAGAACTCAACAAATATCAACTGATTTTCGGATGGCCTCTTATGATGATTCGTTGGATGATTGTTATATTCAGAAGTCTTTTTCGACTCATTTTTTCTCAGTCTAGTATGATATGTTATAAAAGAAGCCGTATCGAAATCCCAGAAAGCTCAGTCAAATCGAAGATATATGAAGAGCGTCTACTTCCCGTTTTGTGAAAGTATATGGTCATAGACCAGCTATTGGTGTGCTATGCGACAGTATGTTCCGAGAAAGACAAAGTTTCGACGCCGAAAAATTTTGGAATATATCTAGGCTGTAGTTCCCTGTCTTTTGTCAATTTCCTCTTTCCTTACTCCTTCATGTTGAGACAAGCAGCGCTAATGTCACGTTCTCCCAATCAAATGGCTGCCGATACCAATCACCCATATCACCGCGGGGTATGCTATAAGCCTCTCGAGCTCGCCTTGTCCCAGCGGATATCCCGAACCGAAAAAAGTGCCGCTTAGATACACAATCAGCGGAAGGAGAACCATTATGCCGAGAATTATAGAGAAATACGACATCGGAAACTTGCTTAATCTATATGAGGTGATTGCAGAAAGACCAGTGAATAGAAATGCTATCCCTGAGAAGATGAGATGCAACGATCTGGTTGTCTCAGTAAAGACACCAACTCCCATAGCGCCAATGCTTCCAATCATCATAAGAACTGCAGGGAGAGTGTAACGGCTATACATAAGGTACAAGCCAATGAGAGCTAGCATGCCTAATACGAAGACGGAGGAATTGAAGATAATGGCCGAAGGCTGGTGAATAACACAGTTTGAATTGCAAGTTGCCCCAAGGTCGCTTATGGTATTTGTCGAGATATTGTAGTCCGGGTACAAAGCCTCGGCTATTATTAGACCAATGAGGAATTGCGTTCCTGCGGCAAACAGCAGTGAGCCACCGATGTTCAGAATGTTCATTAATACAGCAGTGCTATGTCTATGCTATAAACGACGGCACCTTGTAATCGATATATCTAAAAATTCATTCATACAGGAATAGCATAGGATTAGAAAAGATAAGGTATCCATGCAGTAGTCGAGTTCCCGAATTTGTTGTGTGTATTACTAGTTGGGGTTTGGATATGGATGCGGTGAGACACACCGGGTCACTTGGAATGGATTCTTCCCAAGAGATTAATTTTTCATTGACTGGTATCCATGTAGTAGTTAGAAAAGATAGGGTATCCATGTATTACTACAGCATGGGATTAACTTCACCTCCTTCAACCGAACTTTAATTAAAAAACTCCTTGAGGCTCACATTTCAGCCTATAGGAGGCTTCAGCTGCCTTCATTGTGGGAAATACTGACCGACTATACAAAGTACCGGCTCCCTTACCTTCACCATTATATCACATAAGAGAAGGAAGTCGAACAGGCATACAGAACACCGAGACCCGATAATATTTGACATGGAGGACACTGCCGTTATCACTATCGCTTGTTCCTAGTGCGGTGTTCCACACGACAATATTGTTACTATTTTCAACAAAATATGTTTTAGCATTTACAGAACCTATAAAGGCGGTATATTGCATTTCGGATTTATTACGTAAGATATTTTACATAGAGAAGCATTTCGAAAGAAGCCGGAGGATCCTTCACAGTCACAAGAATCTAAAAAATTACTTATTGGCATCCGCTTTGTAGTACTTCGAAATCTTATCTTTTAACAACTTATAATGTGATTCGCTTAACTTTCCATTGACATATAGCTTTTCTATCTCTTTGTTTATAGTTTCAAGCTCTGGGTGCTCACGCTCGATTATATCTATATACTTGCTTAGGTGACCTCTTTGTCTCCTATCGCTGAGCCACTGTATAATCGAAGGTACAAAAAAACCTGGAATGAGGCCATATAACGGGGCCCAAAACTGGGGCGGTATTGTAACTAAAGTCTGTGGGACAAAAATTGCAGTTAATTTTCCGTAACGTGTAACAGGGAATTGTATCGCAGGGTTATTGTTTAAATTAAATGAAGCTAAATCACCCGACCAAGCACCAAATGTAAAGCCGGTATTTGGCCTGGCCTCGCAATTCAGTATCGTATTTATATCATAACTATTATCGGAGCTGCTCAAAATTTTCTGACCATTAGTACAATAGATTCCTCCTGTGCCATTTGAAGGATTAATGTTAAAACTGATACGTGCCATTACATTGTTTGTGATTCCGTTTATTACAGAAACTGTACCTGACAAAGCATTGGCTACATAGATCAGGTTTGTATTTGGATTAACAGCAATACCTCGAGGATTATCACCTTTTACTTGAATGGTACGCGCTACGCTTTCTGTGGTACCATCGATTACAGAGATAGTATTAGCGGCACTATTGGCCACGTAAATCATGTTTGTATTTGGATTAACAGCTATACCGTCGGGATTAAGACCAACAGGTATAGTTTTGATAAGCTTGTTTGTATAACCATTTATCACATAGACAGAATTCGAAAGATGACCGGTGACATATACCTTATTTGT
>JASHSN010000135.1 GCA_030038695.1 Nitrososphaeraceae archaeon | reverse complement strand
AATGCTTTATCAAAGTATGAAATGGATTCGTTGTATTTTCCCAAGCTAAGCAGAGCGATACCTTTATTGATAGCGCTAGTTTCTGCTGCTATTGCTGAGACAGAGTTTTCTTTTTCTTTTATTGCGATACCGAACTTCGGGTTTATAGCTAAAGCCTTATCAAAGTATGATATAGATTCATTGTACTCTCTTAATCTACCAAGAGCTAATCCTTTTTGAGCCAAGGTATTAACGTCATTAGGATTTATAGTCAAAGCCTTATCAAAATATGCAATGGATTCATTGGATTTGCCCAGGTTAAGCAGAGCGATACCTTTATTGGTTAATGCTGTAACATCATTAGGATTTATAGTCAAAGCCTTATCAAAATATGCAATGGATTCATTGGATTTGCCCAGGTTAAGCAGAGCGATACCTTTATCTTTCAATGGTCCGATCTCCACCTTTGTATTGACCACTATATAGGATAATATAGAAAAAATTCCTATAAACACGGCCGCCAAGAGGAGGTGCTTATGTTCATTTCGCATTAATTTCTAGAAAAAAGAAATGAATAGTTATATAAATGAACTTTTCACACAGCTCTTCATTTCGAGTCGCTTATACTAATGCAGCCAGATTGCACTTTCTGATTCAACTTTAGAATCGCTCATATCCCTTTTAATGAGATATATTCATTATCATTCTAGTCCTTTAGAGAGTAGTACCGATCTGGTTATAAGGTGTGTAATGGTCTACTCACATTTTCCGTATCGCTCTAACTGTCGCTCGGTGTATGACGGATTGGGGAAACAATGCGTCAGAGCGCTTTTGACAATTAGGCATAGTACAACCAATATACGCTCTTGCCTTGATGTTGTTGTGGTTGTCATGATGTTATCAGGCTATTATCGATCACGCCTATCCATTATTATTTGGACGCATCTTTTGCTATACCCTTTGGTCTATCGCCGTTTTAACTATCTCAATTGTATTAAACGCCACCTTTGCTGTCTCTGCTACAGCAGTAGCTATATCCTGGATAGTTCCTGCTTCCATCAAATCCGTAACAGTTTCGCTTACTTCGTTTGCAGTATCACGGATATCAACAGCCGTTTCAACTATTGCCTGTGCTATTTCTTTGAATGTTCCAGTTCTGACTAGCGTTTCAGTCAAAGAGACAGTTAATTCATTCGTGGTAGGTGGTATGCTGCCACTCTTTCTTATAGATTCGGCGGCATGATGATGCGTAAGTGAGTAATCCTCACAGAGTTATCGTCAGAAGAGTTATCCATCTGTTGGTGTATAAAACAATATCAACATTTACTCATTCATGGCTTAGCTTACGGGCGCTGAATCGTGTCCTATACGCTTAATGTGATTGCCTCACCAGCCGTTTCAAATTGCATACTAATTGTCTAATCTAGAATCTGGGCAGCAATACCCATCCATGGTTGCAAATGAGTGCAGTAGATTGCATCACCTGCTTACTACAATATAAAGTAGATTGTCTAACATTACTTGATGATAGGTCACGATGGTAGAGACGCATTTCCCGTGCGAACGTCAAATGTATGCTCTTTATGCAAAAGCGAAAGTGCAATAACAGATCCGGAATCAGCAGAGATAGTTTGTACTAAATGTGGTATGGTAATTTCTGATAAAATTGAACAAACGCGACATGCCTTAGAATCGAAGAATACAAAGGTCAAAGCTATGCAAACTTCCCTCGCTCGTCATGACGGCTTATATACATTAATTGGGAGAACCGATAAAGATGCTAGCGGACACAAAATTAAGCCATATGTGCATTCAACCATGGGAAGATTAAGGACTTGGAATCTCAGAATACAGACAGATATTTCTACGGATAGAAACCTTTTACCTGCCTACAACGAACTGAGTATTCTAAAACCCAAACTTGGCTTGTCAGATGCAATAGTTGAAAAGACTGCCTATGTCTACAGAAAAGCCCAAGAACGAGGATTGATTCGGGGAAGATCAATATCTGCGGTACTAACTGCTTCCATTTACATTTCATGTCGAGAATTAGGAATTCCAAAAACACTAAAAGAGATAGCACAAGCCAATAACATCTCTGGTAAAATCGTGCCAAAAGCGTATAGAATGTTACTATCAAAACTTGACCTAAAAATTCCAAACTCCGATCCTATGAAATGTATCGTCAGAATCGCAAATAAGGTTGGTCTTAGAGAAAAGACTAAACGTATAGCAATTGATATTATGGATAATGTTATAAAAAAAGAAATATCAGCAGGCAAAGATCCTATGGCGTTGGCGGCAACTGTTCTTTATATATCAAGTCTTAAGGCTGGAGAGAAGAAAACTCAGAAAGATTTCTCAGAAGCAGCTGGAGTAACAGGAGTTACCATTAGAAAAAGAGTAAAAGAATTGACAAGTACAACTCATTTAATTAGGACTCAATATGATGTTATGCCAACGTTACCACCACTAGTACCGGTAGGCCCTATTAGAAACACTTCCTAGAACAATGCACATTAACATTATCCTGTTACACAAGAGGTCTATGATAAATCAATTAAACACCTTTCTTCTGCAATCGAATGCGCAGAGATAGAATTCAAGCTCTAAAAAAATTAGCGCGATATTCGGCAAGGATTTCAAATACTCGCGATAGTCAAAGATAAAATTTGTATGTGAATGAAATCTTACTCGATTTTACGGCCCTTTTGCTCTCTATAGATGAGGTGATATTTCGTTGGTCTTTAATTTCTCAGACAAATCGTTAATTCTCTGAATCTGGAAATCCAATAGTGGTTCTAATACGGTGTTACCACTCCATTTAATATGAAAGGATATGTATTTGAAGACCAATTAAAGATTCAGAGAAGTTATAGTGTAGCTTTATATACACATGTATGATTTGTATTAACCAGAAGCTGAGGAAATGCCCAATTAAAGGTTGTCCTTGAATTTCATCAGACATTTCTTCTGCTTCTATTATTGGTCATGACTTGGTCATGGGTAGAATTTTCTGTGCTTATCATTTCTATATTTGATATCTCTGATTCATGTATAGATTGCGACATCGTCATCACCCATATGCCTGTGACTAGCAAAGCAGATGGAATTTATTAATTTCAAAAAGCCATTATACATAACCCTTTGTAGGCATATGCACTGAACACGAATATGTGATCCTATCTATATTTCCAACAATTTATTCGATCTAACGATTATGGACAACTAAGTTTTGTATCAAAGTTATTAGTATAATTTCAGATCCATCAAAAATAAAAAGATAGGTTAATTCCTCTTTGGAATTACCAATAGTCGGTGTGGTCAGTACGGACGAGGGTATGCGCCCCAGCCGTGATACCAGCCCCTCCAATGATGTCCGTACCACCATCCGTAGGGATGGCCATGCCATCCACGCCACCACCAGCCAGGGTATCCGCCGTGCCAGCCGCCCCAATGACTATGACCATACCAGTAATTCCAGGGATGGCCCAGCCATTGTGCAAAAGCTTGTTGGCTTCCAACAACAGGACCTGAAGCAAACAGTAACACTACTGCTGCAATAGCCATAATGCTGAAAGGCATGATTAGATTTGATTTCATTGAAGTACGATTCGATTGAACATATATAGGCGTTCTGAACCAATAGCCTAGTTCAATGAACAAATTTTTTGTTATTTCTAATTGTAGTATAAGATGCACAGACAAATATTTCGTTAGATTTGAAGTTATGAGATAATTGATGGCATGTTTGACACAACCACGACGATGGTAGATTACAGTACAGTAAGTAAACGCCAGTGCATCTGACAGAAAGATCTTCAAATGGCTCGGACTATCCTTGTTAGATCAAAGCCAATTGCACCGGCGAGTATTTGAGTGCATCGTGTAGAAGAGCAGGCTGTTAACTGAAGATAACCGAATGAACTGATAGGGTGAATGCATTAATAATTACATGTTGCACAACAATTAGCCCACTGTTTGTGCTTGTCTCTCAAATCTAATACAACCGATACTAAGTATCACAATTTAGGCTAACTACCTATACACCTAGGTTATCATCTCATTACGTTGGTTAGGTTCATTTCTGTTCCACAGTTACGATTGTCCAATCAAGAAGTCGTCTAGCAAAGAGTATAG
>JASHSN010000134.1 GCA_030038695.1 Nitrososphaeraceae archaeon | reverse complement strand
TATTGCGGGCATTAATTATGCAATGAAACAAATTTTGCAGTTCTGTGATCATAATATTCCGGGGGCGGGGCTTTGTTTCATAATATTGCGAAGCAGTTCTATAATCCATGCTATATCCTTTACCTTTTAGTGACAATTGCTTAGGCAGTCAGAGCAAAACCCATTGCATATCCGAGCAGCCCACTACCAGCAAAGGGAATGATACTAGACAACAAAGCTTCACTACTCATCTTCTTTTCGCTCCTGATGATGTTTTGAAATATATTCTGAGTGAAGAAAGGCTATGATCCTCTTACCCAACCACGAGCGAGGAACTATGATTTTAGCGGAGTTGCCAAATTCAGTCGCTATTGCCGTTATTTCCGAGATATGACGTGTCGGGCGTCTCTTCGCTTTTGGGGTCCTGTCACTTTTCATTATACATTCGTATAATCATCCTCAGCTATATACTTTCCGGCACATCGTACTAGTCCGGCTATAAAAGTGTATAACTAAACTTTCCCGAATTTCCTTTTGGTATTGTTATGTATAGATAGTGGCTGGGGGCAACGCAGGAAGTGAATGGGACGAAGGCAGAGATCATTAAGACACTACGTCCTCACTATGCCATTGCTTATTCCTTAGTGCCTCCGTCAGTGGTCTTGGAACAGAGTGATAAGTGGGTACTTACCGTGACAGGAACGAGGTTCTCCTAGTACGGCTTCTGCCCAAAGATGTTGCCCGGCGGGTAGTAACGACACACCAGAATGCTGTATGGAAGTTTGCTACCACTGCCGGTCCCACAACCGACCGAGGTTGTGTTCCGCCAGACCATCTGCGTATAATGACCGATCGTTTGGTTTGCCGGTATATCCGGAGTGACAGGGCCGCCGTGATAATTGTTCTTTTCGGCGACCCATAGCATCAGTCCATTCCCCGGGGCGGATACCGCCTGGGACGGATCAAAGCCTGCAAGGTTCTCACCATAATCCCTGAAGGCTCCGCAGCAAGTCGAGTGTTCGAACTTGCCTGTAGCCGCGAGATTTTCGGCCCAAGCCTTGGCCCCGGCGGCTAGCGTGTCATTCCACACGAGCGGCGGAACTCCAACGGCAGCGCGCTCGCTGTTGTGCACGGCCAGTATGGTATTGACGAAATCCGCACTCGCATTTCCGGTATTGTTGCTCGCTGCAGACCCACTCTCAGGCACAACAGTTGATGTGGCATTTCCAGTACCGTTATTTTCCTGTCGTGCATTTCCAGCATTGCTATTCTCTTGTAGTGCATTTCCGGCATTGTTGCTCGCCGTAGACCCGCTAGGCGATGTGGCATTCTCAGGCATACCAGTTGATGTGGCATTTCCAGTATTGCTACTCTGTTGCTCTTCATTTCCAGTACTACTGCCACTCTCCTGTCCATTTCCAGTACTATTACTCTGTTGCTCTTCATTTCCAGTACTACTGCCACTCTCCTGCGAATTTTCAGTTGTAGCCTGAGCATATCTAATCGCTGTAGCAGGCAAAATAAATGAAATCACTATCAAAAGTATGAACAAATTGGTTGTTCTATTCATTGTTCCATTCATCATACCTGCATCCATATATGCATATCCAAATAAGTATACCACTGCGGTGTTTCTTTTGGTTAGTTAGTTAGTTAGTTAGAGGTAGCTGTTAGGACCAGACAGGTACTCGTATATACTTGTACGACCATGGAAATATACCCATGAATACGAAAACAATTGTAGTCTTGGCAATAGCAATAATAGTGACGTCAACATTCGCGGTAGCTGGATTTGTGTTTCAGGAACAGCATGCATTAGCAGACCCGTGGAGTTGGGGACAACCGCCGTCAGACGCTTGGCTCAAATGCTGGTATAGTGGCAACACTGATTGTAGTCATATCTGGTAGTTAGGAGTAGGCATATCTGGCCTTTGATTTTGCCCTTAGCAACTGTTGGAATTGTATTCTAACGAATTTGTCTCAAATTGGGGAGTCGTACTTATTGGTATCATTCCAAGGTAATCAGATACAGGGAGCGTGATGTCAATTTAAAGTGTGAAGCTATATGAAGTCGTTTGGGCTGCTACCGGAGGAATAGTATTACCAAGATTGTCAATCCAAGTGCAGTGGCGTTGATATTAAACATTCGAATAGTCTGATAGTTTAGGCCCGGCATGAACATATCGCGTTAGTTAACGTCTGGGACTTGACCTTCCTGTTGCGCTATAATGAATCGAGTCGCCTATGTAACAGGCATGATCAGAAATTCGTTCTAAATACCTCAATATTAGTAGGCCTGAGATATGGCAACGGGGATCCGTCTCCCTTTTGTCCTTATCATTCTGTTGAGTAATAACTTCACGTAAATACTTCCTATATAGAGCGTCAACAGTATCATCCATCTGATAGAGTTTAGCGGATGCATTTTTATCGTGTGAAACCAGTGATGCCACACTGAGTAATATCATTTCTCTCACGGTACTGGCCATTCCCAAAACTGCAGTCTTATCACAATTAGGCAGAGGACCTATTGTTTCGAGCACGTCTACAATGTCATAGGCATAACGTCCAAATCTGAAAAAACCATAAGCAATTT
Source organism: Nitrososphaeraceae archaeon (assembly GCA_030038695.1). Lineage (GTDB taxonomy): Archaea > Thermoproteota > Nitrososphaeria > Nitrososphaerales > Nitrososphaeraceae > Nitrosopolaris. The sequence goes on along the minus strand of JASHSN010000134.1, from coordinate 55 downwards.
CCATGGAGGATTTAATAAACCTCAGATCGGTGGCTACAGGTTGATAACGCGCAAT
>JASHSN010000133.1 GCA_030038695.1 Nitrososphaeraceae archaeon | reverse complement strand
TGCAACAATGTCTTGTACATCCTTCTGATGTCCATTAGTTTGTGCTGCTGCTGCTGCTGCTGCATGGCTTAAACACCCCGGGGAACACCAACATGTTTTCAATTACCTCATATCTGTTGTGATGTTTTCAACTACTCATCAATTTTCAAATTTAGAGATCTTATCTCTTCCTGGCGTATTTTTTCTTCTGCAAGCATAGAAGCTGTTTCGTATACAAATGCTTCAAGATGTTCAGTCGCTTTTGACCTTGGATGTAACCAATACATTTTAGTTCGTCCACTAATTGTCCGTTTTATCTGGGCAATATTGTTGCTGATAAGTTGAGGCATGATCCTATTAACAGTCTTGGCGGACAATTCTGTCATTTGTGCAATTTCTGATTCAGAAAAATCAGAGCTTTTATGGATTATTAGAAAGTCAGCGATTCTAGCTGCTGCGCTATGAAAGCACCTTTCTAATGGTCCCATTTCATCGTGTCGCTGGTATTCTGAGCTTACTTCCTCTATTCTGTTATCATTAACCATTCCAGCTATTCATCCCTCCTATCCTTCCCTCTCCCCAGTGTTGGCCTTCTCGATTTCATACAATTAATGTACTTTATTACAGACTTATAAGTATTCCGTGCTCTACTTATCTGACTGTTTCATTAGACAAAAATGTTCGTAAGTATTTATAGGTGTTGCCATATCTGAAAGAAGTAATGGACCAGGAAATAGTGTGGAAGCAGGCACATATTGATGTCTTACGTCATCTTTATTTGAAATCTTACGTAGGCGACTACGTAGTCGAATACGAAAGCATGTTGAAATGCTGTTTCCGCGACACCGAAATTACGCATGGAAGGTTGGCGATACGGGAGCTACAACGAAAGTCATTTATCATTTCAATAGAGAAGGATGGGACAATCTGGATTTCCATCAATAAACGATTCCTACCGCAGATAAAAAAATTCATCGAATACTCTTGTGTACGATTCATCGAAGCACAGCCGGTGGAAAAGATGATTCCTCAAGAATACAACACGGATCCTCTTTTCATAACTGAAGGTGACCGTCATTCAAAGGGTATCAAAGGGAGATACTACTATTATATGCATTCTAGAACACACGATCTAATGTGTATAATAATTAGCGGAACAAGTAAACAGAGAAGGTATTTTCTCGGATCAGTAGACAATCCTAAGTCAATTATGTGTGAGGTATACAAGGTTGCAAAAAGAAAGAGAAAATTCTACAAAGCTGATTTCAATACCGCTGCTGATCTTCCACATGGAATCGTTGAAAATCGTCAGCCTATCAAAGCCGCTCTAGATGCTCTGGAATTCCTTAAGCTCGTGAGAAAAACAGGAAGAGCTAAAAGGGGATCAGAGGAATATGAAATTAACAGAGATAATGTAATATTGACTACAATATATGATTTTGATAACAGACATTCACAATAGTGTAATCCTCACACACCAAGTTTGGTTTGGATGACAACAAGCTGTAGGTGAAAGATGCTTTCGAAGCATGACAACACAAAATATAAATATATAAGTATACCACTTGAATGATAAGTGATACTTTGTCATGCTAAGGTAAATTGAATAGTGATACTTTTTGTTACAAATTGGTACCAAAAATCCGCAAAAACGGTTTCAAACCCAAGCTCCTTACTCTAGAGAAACATCGATTTGCCTCATTTTGTTCTCCTAAGACACGGAGAGCATTGCCTTTGTTATTCCAAGCACGGGCAAAGTTCTGGTCTAGATCTATGGCCATATCATAGCATTGTATAGCTTCTTTGTATTTACCCAATTTCCCAAGAGAAACACCTTTGTTGTTCCATGCATCAGCATAATTAGGGTTTATCCTTATAGCCATATCACAGCAGTCTATGGCTTCTTTGAATTTTCTGAGATTATGAAGAGCGATCCCTTTATTATTCCATGCTTTGATATAATTAGGATCTATTTTTACAGCTCTGTCAGTGCATTCAATGGCTTCTTTGTATTTACCCAATTTCCCAAGCGAAACACCTTTGTTGTTCCATGCATCAGCATAATTAGGGTTTATCCTTATAGCCATATCACAGCAGTCTATGGCTTCTTTGAATTTTCTGAGATTATGAAGAGCGATCCCTTTATTATTCCATGCATCACTATTATTAGGATCTATCTCGATAGCCTGACCGTAATGGTGAAGTGCCATAGAATAATTGCGTTTATATAAGTATTCATTACCTTCAACTATGATATGTTTTAAGGACAGTAAAGTAAGAGAAATTTGAACATCACCTGCTTTGATCAAATCCGCCCGATTTCTTACTAGTAGGTTCTTAAGTTCGTTAACTGCTTCTCGCAGACCATTAAATTCTTCTCTTGACACAACGCCTTTTTCAATCGCATTTAACTCTGTTGAAATACCTTGAATTTTCTTTAGTGTTTCGCAATCCTCAGATGTTGAATTAGTTACAACAAGTTTTCTGTCGGCATTAATACATTTTGCAACAAGGTGCGCCATGATGTCTCTGCTGAATCCGCTTATAGTCGTATGCCACCCTTCTCATATTTCAATTTTAGTCGAGCCACCGCCGGTTCCATAACTTTTTTTGTACAACAAACGGTATATTAACAATGCATGCTTGACATATAACACAATCTTAGAGATAAGGTGCATGTACAAATGCGAACTATAAAGTGACATTCTATAACATTCCTAGAAACTAAGGGTATTTGGATACAACATGTCATGCGATGTCCTAATAGAATTTGAGGGAGAATTTGACTTCCTGTAGACTAGCTTGCTTCCTGTAGACTTTGCATACTGGATTATATGTTTTGGATTGACGTCAAATTCCATGCAAAAACTTTGATTTACCACTCACCTTAAGAGTTATACCGCTCATGGACCCGTTTAATGAACACGAAGTATCTGTCACTTAATCATCTGTAGCTTTGCTCCCTTTCTTGTTCCTTTTCGATGAGGTCTCTTCCTCAATGTCATCCGCCCCTTTCTCATTTATCGTAAATCTTGTATCGGAGTACGGATGATATGGCGAGTCCATCACCTTCGCTAGCCTGTTCTCTCCTGACTTTCTCAGATATATTCGATAGGTTGAAGAATGCGCTAATATGTTTCCGCCAGCTGCTTTCGTAGGATCTCCGAAGAAGGTGTCTGGAGCTGACTGAACCTGATTTGTGATAACTACTGCAATGTTGAAAATCTCTGCTAACCTTATAATCTTATGCAACATGCTATTGAGTCTTTGCTGTCTATCTGCTAATGTACCTCTCCCTGCAAATTCTGCTCTATGCAAGGAGATTATTCCGTCAATTATCACCAATTTAGCGTTAAAATCGTTGACGTATTTTCCAAGGTCTTTGATTATTAGTTCTAGATGAGAACTATTGTAGACTTTACATACTGCAATGCTCTTCAATATGTGCGCGTGATCAAGACCTCTAGCTCTAGCTATCTGCTCCACTCTTTCAGGTCTAAAAGTTCCTTCTGTGTCTATGTATATTACACCAGTGTCCATTCCGCCTGATTGAATCGGCTGTCTAGCCGTAACACACAACGTATGACATATCTGTGATTTACCAGAACCAAATTCCCCGTAGAATTCAGTTACCGCTTGTGTTTCTACTCCACCAAGCAAAAGTTCATCCAATGTCTGAGAACCTGTGGAGCATCTAAGCATTGATCTCCTTTTTTCAAGAGCAATATCTGCAGTAAGAAATTCCTTTTCTATTATTCGGGAATCTCTGAGAAGTTTCTGCGCAGCCATAATAAATGTGGCAGCGCTTTCTCTTGAAGCATTAATATCTACAGCCAACTCGTCAGAACTTGCAACTGCCAAATCCATTACTGATAGAATACCTGCATCTTTGAGCTTCTTTGCGGTAGTAGGACCAATACCTTCAATATCCTGGAGTTCAAGGTTTATGATATCTGTATCCGCCTCAGGTGTAGACCTTTGCTCCTTAATCATTGGAGATGGTTCACTTGTATTGCTATCTGTCAAATCACCACTGTATTTCTAGTGGTTGTATTAATATTGAAAAGTACCAAAGGAGTAGGGAGGGGGTGGAGAACTCGTTGGACGAATCACATATAAAAACCCGATCAGCCGTAATATTTTGAAGACAACGGAACCACTCGTGTCAACGTAGTCTGATGTAAGATCTTATTACTCCGGAGAAGCGAAAGCTTATAGGAAGGCGGAGAAAGCATATAGGAATCGACTTATTTAAAAGCCCTCAGCTACCGAGCCGGACAGACGGCTGGCACACACTACTTACAGGCAAAGATATGACCACGCGTGATCACTAGAGGGTTCTATAACTCACACATAATATTATTAAATGTTATAGTATGTTCATATCCAGAAAGCCAATGAGTCTTGCGAACGCGTCGTGAAGCGCGATCTTCAATATCGGTTTGTGAGGCAGCATATGAAGTCCTTGCAATACTATAATAGGAATATAGAGTAAAATAAAAAAAATCGAAATCAAGTATATCCATCATATTAAATCACACACTCTGTCGGGCTGTGAAACCGAGGAAAATCCAATCGTCTGAAGATACGGAATTCGTGTGAATACTATGATTAATATGAAACACAGTCTGAGTCACTAGTCGAGTTAGTAGCTGCGAAAAAATGACGAACACGGATCGACCTGAATTAGATAGAATCGCGTTTTACGGCCGAACCTTATCTGAATATATTCGTATGTTTCGTATTGACTATATTGATCACCTCAAAAAGTACAAGATTTTGGATTGTCCTTCAGGTGCATCCTCTTTCGTCGCTGAAGCTCACAATAAACATGGGATTAATACTGTTGGATGTGACCCTTTATTTGACAACGATCCAAAAATATTGCAGGAACAAGGAGAAAAGGACATCGAATATGTTGTAGAGGGTATGTCCCGCTCTCTTGACCTCTACAAATGGGATTTTTATTCATCTCTAGAAGAATTAAGGAATTACAGGAAACTTGCCTTGAAACAGTTTATATCTGATTACAAACTTGGAACTGGAAAAACACGTTACGTAAAAGCACAGTTACCAAAATTACCGTTTGATGATAGAAGCTTTGATCTAGTATTATGTGGACACTTCCTCTTTTCTTACGCTCATAAATTTGAATTCCCATTCATTTTATCTTCTGTTATAGAACTTTTTAGGGTATGCTCTGGAGAAGTTAGAATCTATCCTTTGCAAAAGTCAAGTTCCAGACCCTATGAACGTATGCCTGATTTGCTTTATGTTTTAAAGAAGCAATACGGAATTGCCTGTGACATAGTACCGGTTCCATTTGAGTTTCAGAAAGATAGCAACAAGATGCTATGTTTAACACGTAATGCCCTTGATCAGTGAGAAGTCAAGATTTGCAGCTCATAGAATCCCGTTTACACTTTGCAGCGCAGACGTCCGTTAAAAAGAGCAAAAACGTCTAGGAAGCGATTTTCAACTTAGGTCTGGCTAGCTCTAGAAATTGCCCTCCTAGCCCTCGCTATATGGGTCCATGCGTCGAGAACGGGATTTTAATGGTCTTGATAGGAAGATTGCAAGCATATTATATTTGAACATCATTAACAATAGGGAATGTGGTATTACCAATCCGAGAGGATATACCAGTTGTAGACTACATCGGATTATTTTGAACTGTCTTCAAAACCATGATATGCAAACAGATACGGAGAACTATACGTGAAGGGAAGTTATTGTACTCTATATTCAACCGTAGTTTCAATAGTTGTTGTACCATAATCCGTTCTGTAAGTCAAGTTGTCCCCAGTAGCTAGTCGATTTCTAGTGTTTTTCCTTTCTTTTCGAATACAGACACAAATTAGAGTAGTCAAAATAAAAAGGAATTTATTTTGAAACAAGGTTGTGTATCAAAATGCGTCTTCTGCGTAGACATAGAATACGCAAAGAAACTAGATTGAAAGAGGATGAAAATCCGATATACAGTCCAGATAATCATGGGAAAGTGGAAGGCGGCAAAAGAAAATCTAAAGATTCTACTGAAAATTTCCTTAGGATGATATGGGAATTGGTAGTATGGCCACTGATACTTGAAAACGACCGTCCATACTTTGTAGTACAAGAATACAGAGTAAAAATGCACAAACTCTGTGAAGTATATGAAATCCAACCAGTAAAATTATCCGGATTTTTAATAGCCCTAGTAGCGAAAGGCCTTCTAACGAAACGTGCGGATGCTTATTGGATCCATTCTAGACATATGCAATATATGCATAAGAAGATTAGTCTTGGATACGGTTGTGCAGTTAGAGAGGTTTATAACCTTGAATGAGACTCAAAATATTGCAACGGAAATTCTAAGATCTATCTTGTTATCGCGGAATGAAAATCTGGTTTGATGAATTCTGAATACGTCTTCTTATCTGAAATTAGTTTTTGCCACTCTAATGAAAGATTTCTAAAGAAGTTTCCTGGCAGAAATATTATGTAAAAATGCTACTATTTGTAATCAGGCACATCTGATGACTTCAGTATATCTCATAAGTGTTGTTGGATTATAGGACATTCCACAACTTAGTATGTTGTTAAAAGATATAGTCTGTGCTGAACCAGATTTCATCCTGTCCAGCTTATGGAGCTGGTCCAACTGTTTACCCAAGAATTTCTAATCTCTATTATTGAAAAAAATAACACGAGCAATGGCTAGCGTTTTTTTGGCTTCCTCGGGCCGAGAATGTTTATTGGCCAATATGCAGAACTCTTCACACTT
>JASHSN010000132.1 GCA_030038695.1 Nitrososphaeraceae archaeon | reverse complement strand
GTGTTTTGATTCCATTCCTCAGGATCAATCTTCACGTACTCTTGTCTTATTATTGCATTCAGAGGAATTTCAAGATTGTTAATGGTCATTCCTATTTTATGAGCTAGAGCTAGCGGAAGCCTGCAGTATTTAGGAAGCTTAACTCTATTCAGTGATTCGAAAAATCTTCTGATCTTGACCAAATACATCGAAAGACGTCGGCAAGTAGCCTGAAAGGGTCTATACAATCTGAATTGTAATTTTTCTTTTTATTTGATAACTTTATAGATGAATAATAGAATGTTCTAATTTCGATGATAGACTTATCAAATATCAAGATAGATTATTCTTTATTTTTTAGATGTTCAGACGTTTTGGAGCCAACGTTATATCTACGAAATGGTAAAGTAGTACTAAGCGTGTTAGAAAGTGTGTTATACACTTCAATTAGTCCCAATGGTTATTCTGATGAAAGAAAATGAATTGGTAAAAATCTGTATCTTTCTAACATTTGAGAAGAATTCAATCCAGACTAACGATAATTAGATGAGGTTTCCACCCTAAAAAAATGAACACATTATCAAGCGATGAATGTTGTGTTTGTGGTTCTAATCAACTAGTTACTATTCCTGATTCTGGTGAAATTGTTTGTGAGCGTTGTGGAATAGTAATATCCGATAAAACAGAGGAAAAAGGTCCAGAATGGCGTACTTTTCTCACATCAACTGGAGGTAGAGAAGGTGTTTTCTGTGTTGTTACTTATGCAGAGAGATTATATCTGCGGTAAGATTTATCTAACATATGCATAATAAAAACGAGCAGTCGCATAGGTTCTAAGGAATGTGTGTGACAAATGTTTGTTTCTACTTTACAAATAAAAATGGAACAACAGGAACCAATATGTTGTCTGTAGAAATGAAACTTTTTTTCGACTACGTAACAGTCTTCAGATAACTTCTAAACCGAGACGTCAAGGGTCTCTGACAGTAGTTAGTAACGATATGCTTAAACATCATTGCATGAACGATAGATGTATAAATGAATGTAAAAATGGTTCAGAAGAGCACTACAAAAATATCGGTGCTTTTTGTACTTGTATGGATGATGTTCCTAGTCCTAGTTCTAGTTCTAACCGAAAAAGCACTGGGAATAACCGATGCTACCGTTATCTCTGGCGTTGGCAATCTTTATTTTTCTTCTTCGCACTTGGATGATGGGAAGTTTACCTCTGAACCACAAAAAGGACCCTCCGGCATAGTTTCATGGCAAACGGCAGGTACCGGGATTTTCGGAGGAGACGAAAAAGGATATGTCAAATACGAGCTGCCCGGATATGGAATAGCTACTTTTTATTTTTCTAACCCGGCATCCGGGAGTAATAGCTGCGGAATCGATGCTCCATTGGTGTTAGCCGCAAAGTGCTCTATAACTCCGGGCATTCACGCATATGCTAAGTATGATATAGGCGCTAAGGGGCCTCCTCCAGCATCACCACACTAGTTACATAAACTTCGTGTTTAGGTAACTATCTACATTCTCTTCATTGTTTGGATCTTATCCTTGTTTTTGCGTCTCAGAAGAGTAAAGTATTCCTTCTTGTTGAGCCCAATAAGACGATGCCGTACAAATGTGAGAAATGCAAAATCTGGCCATGGTTGCTGGAATAGATAAAAAAATCATCCCTTTACAGAGGTAAACTAAATCCAAACGTAGCTCCTTTACCTTCAGGATAATTATCCTTATGGACAGACGAATATGGGTTCTGGTCTGTTGCTTTCGTCTTCAATATAGTCTATATTTTATTGCTTGATAACCGCTTGGTCCTATTGAAGCCGAATTTGTTTCGTCAAGATGAATCAATCCTTTCAATTTCAGCCATTCTATAACTACCATCATAACGATTCATGTCATACTGATTGCCAATCTGCCTCATCAACGCGTCCATATCGGCGAGGTCTCTTCGTGTCTACTGAATTGATAATTCAGCTATTTTGGCCTGTAGTCGATAGAAATGTATTCATTATCTTACCGACTTCAACCGGATATTGATTCACTACTGCATGACCAGCATTTTTGATCTGTACAAGCCAAGCTCCTGGAATCTTTTCTGCAATCTTTAATGAATTAACATACGGCTGGTAAAAGATATCATCAGTTCCAGTTATGACCAACGTGGGCTTGTCTAATTTTGCAAGCACACCACAAGCACCACTCCAGGTTGGATTGTCCTCCCAATACTTTCCTGCGATATTCTGATCATTCGCTACCTCAGGAGGAAGCCCAGGTTTCAGTTGTTGGAGTGTTGTTATATTTTCTGGAATATTACTTGATTCAGGATGCAGTCTTACCCATCCCTGTCCTAATGATGCAACATTAAGCGCTTGCATCTCCTCGTGAGAAATAGGAATATGATTTAGAGATTGGTTTACAATATCGGATTGTAATTTTATAAACTCAGGTGGTTTAGGTGTATGATCTTTTCCGCCACATGATGAACCAATAAGTACAAGACTGTTAACCTTATCTGGATGCATCATCGTAACTTGTTGGGCTATATATGATCCAAGAGAATATCCCATAATACCTGCTTTCGGTATTTTCAGAACATCCATCAGACCAGTTGTATCGTTTGCTAGTGTTGATGGTGTGTATGGTTTGGAACCAATTGTTGTATTTCCAATCCCACGAGGATCAAACACAATTACGGTATGATTTGAAGAAAGAGTTTTTAGAAGGGAAGGGTCCCAGGCACTCATACCATCGGAAGCGCCAGGGATAAGCAATATAGGGTCACTTTTACCAAACGTCTTGTACGCAACATCAATATCTCCTACATGGATCTTTTTTACAGGGATATCCTGTATATTTACCGAATTCGTAGTATTGGAATTCACTTGGTTTGGATCTGATAAACCATATACTACTTTAGTAAAGCCAAAATAGCCATAGTTACTAATTGAGAAGCCTGCGATAACAAGACTAGAAATGACAGTAATAAGGACTAGATGGTAATTCCTGACAAGTCTGGTACTTGACATTAATCCTATACACGCTGAGAGGAATTTAAAGGATTCTGTTCACTTAACGATAAGTCTATAGCTTAAGACGTCCTAATTCTGGACGTCCCTTCAATTTTGTCGTTCTGCTAATACTTTCATAATACATTTGCATAGTCGTCCTTACCTATATTCTTTCCGGCTTGTCGCACCAATGCGGTTATACAAGCGTATAATGACGGTCGCGGTATGATTTTCTACATTCACATCCCGGGTAAGATAGGTATCTTTGATGACGATCCGTTCATCCTACCACTGTGTGGTTCGGCTGCCGGACGATAATGCTATCAGATATGCCCGTACCGTACGTGATGCCTTAGGACGACGGCGTTCCCCCCTTCCTTTCTTTACTCCTATCACATGAGTCAACTACCGTGGTCTTAACCAACCTGCGGAGGGCGGAAATGCCAAAAAACCGTACTATGACGGATTTGATATTCAATGATATCGCTAGACGAGAGGCGGCGCATTCTGTTTACATTTATCGCAGTAAACACCATAATGGAACGAAGCCATAATAATTAACCTTTGTGTATAGATTAACGATAAAGCCCCAAATACAAGAGTCACAAAACCCATACCCTAGATTGCAAAGAAGAAAACGTATGACGCTGTCTTTGGGATTAGGTTTGACTGCTCTCCTTATATTATCTTGTTTATCTTCTGCTATTTTTGAAGAGCGAATATCAAAGTGCTAGCTCAATCGTCCGTACAGACAATAAAATTTAGGAATCTAGTACTAGATTTAGGGAATGGAGTAAAACCATCCATCATTAGCTATACGACGCCTTAGTACGTGTCTGGGTCTGCCACTAGTATTAATATAGTAATAAATCACAATAACATAGACCATGAAAATAATATTAGCTATGGTCATAATGGCTACAACAATAGTAACTGCAGCTGTGCCGATGGCATTTGCAGATACAGTCACAGGCGGGGCACCTGGTATCCCGGGTGCAG
>JASHSN010000131.1 GCA_030038695.1 Nitrososphaeraceae archaeon | reverse complement strand
ACAAGGACATTGCACTATTGCAAAATGTTAGTGGATCTAGGATTAGACAGATATGGCGTTGCTACAGGATTACAAAGACAATTCCGATACTTGCAAAGCCTGGAAGACCGTCCAGGAGCATCACTAATGAAGAAATCTCAGCAGTAATTAAGAACATACAAAGAGTATCCCTGTAGTCTCAGCCTAATGTGAACAATTCGGTGAATCCGATAGCTTTGGCGCTAGTATCTGGGTTCGCTTTTAGGGATCTATCATAGTGCTCTTGCAGGAGGGACATTTATAGACTTCAATTGTGGAAAATATGTTGAAGCACACCAGAAACATGATCTAACGCATACATCATCAGTATGTGCCTATTCTACTTTATAAATGTAATATCTGTTATACTCTTTGTTTGTTTCAAAAAACTGTGATGGATTGTCTTGTGAATTTTGAAATAGATAAATATGCGATAAACAAAGTATAATATGATGCACTCAGCACCTAAGCCGCGGTTTAAATGTGAGGAATGTGGTATGTCATTTAACTCACTAGAGGAATTTCAGGTACATAATGATGAGCAGCATGTTGCAATGCCTTGAGGGTGGTGAAATATAAACGTAACAAGGGTTACATTTATAAGAGATAGTAACCAGATATTAAAAATGCTAATAGTTCTGTACATTCAATGAAGTGCTCTCAAACTGTAGCGCACTGCCGCTACGCGCCCATTGAGCATGACTCTTTTTTCCATGGACCAACCTAACAATACTATGCTATTTAGTAAAAGTTATGCATGTATTCAAGAATGGTTTCCCTTAGAACTCCCTCTCTCTTGTATTCCTCATATACACATATATTACATCGGCTTATTGAACAGAAGGTATTCTGCCATATTCAAAAGCTTCGATATATACGAACGAGTAGATTCTTCATCTGGCTTAGACATCTTCCCGTGACCAAGCATTTTTTCAGGTCTTGTATCGGCTACTGTAGTCCAGATTTCGTCTAGAAGGACGTCCACTCTTCTTTTAAGATTCTCCACATCCTTTTCCAACTTAAACTCGTCCTTTAGCTGCTGAATTTCATTCAACATTGCTTTAGTAGTGTCAAGAACTCTATTCTTTGTTTCTATGCCTATGTCAGACTTGATTGAGTATAGCAGAAAAGATTGATCATTAGTATTTAATTCCAACGCGGCAATTATTCTACGTAATCTCATCTCTATAAACCGCAGATCGTTTGCTAGAAATAGCTTGATACCATAGTCCAACTTTTGATATATATGAGTTAAAGTCAAATTTCTACGTTACGATTACTAAAAAGTAAAATTTCTATGTGAATGTGATGAGATTAGACGCGAGCAACACATAAAATAAAAAAAACTTAATGTTACGTAATGTGAGCCCATGAATACCATGTGGTAATTTAGGCTTGAAGCCCTACTTGTGTAAACATGAACTTCATGGTACCTTATTGATATGATTATGATATCATGACAGTATAAAAAGGACAGGCACTAAATATTTGTGATGAATATAGGAGAGCGTCCCCATGTATGTATTACTAACGAGGAGAAAGTAATATAACACAGCCTTGCCGTCGACAACAAACTATATTCTTCGGTAAAAAGTCATATTTACTTCTTTTGTTATCCTTTTTGACAATGTCTTGTTTGCATATACCACTGTAACCGTATTTACCTAACATAGTAACTATTATATCATGGTGTATAAATGTAAATTTGGTTACAGATTTAACAAACTCTTCTCTGTACCGCTTTTTCATGGAATTCAAGATTAGACTGATCTACTTTAATCGCTCCCGTAGGACATACCGATACGCATGCCATACACCAAATGCAATCATGTTCTCTTATAGGATCAGATTTATCAGTGTAATCACTTCTCTCCTGTTTTACCGTGCTGCCAGTTCCAGCACTCGTTTCATTCTCCATCTTAGAGGCGGGCACATCATTCTCGGTTCTGTACCACTGGAAGACCTGTACTGGACAAGCTTCGATACACGCACCATCTGCTATACACGAATCCCAGTCAACTGCGACCATAGTCCCATGTATACCTACTGGAGTGATCTCCTCTCCTCTGGCAGCAAATGCAGTCTTTACTTCCTCATTCTCAGCAGCTTCTGCTGTCTTACCAGGTCCCCACACGTAGTGATAATGTTCTCCGTCAGAATGTTTATGTTTACCAAATACTTGATTATTTGTTGGAAAGTCTGGATCTATTGGCATCATTAATGTCCGGTTACTATTTCTTTATAAATGTAACCTACGTTACATTCGTATTTCATAGATTAATCGATATGAATCATGCTAATCCGAGATAATTCAATAGATCAGATACTGTCCTTCGCGCGAAAACCTATTCTCGCTATCGCGTCAAAACCAAGAATTGGCATCTTTCTAGATGAGATCTGGATAACAATAGCCTATACTAGACCTAAAAATGCTTAGGCCAGAACAAACAAAATACAGTAGTATTAAATCGTACAAGAAGAAATTGAAATATGGAGATAAATTAAGATAGAGATGATTACGATAGAGATGATTACCATAAGATGGCGGAAAAAGAGTCTATAGGTAGGTATCAGTTGTGTATGAGCTGCCATCACTAATGAGATCACAGGTTTTTTCTGATCATAAAACTAGCAACCAACAATTTTTGTTATTGAAAAGTGTGGCATTTCACAAAAGGCTAAAGGGACGATGATCATGATACAGTCATATAATAGATATATATTCGCTAGTCATATTATAAAAGATAAAATAACAAAGCAAGAAAAATTTTATTATATCATTACAAATATATTATCAGGTTGAACTCCAACGAGCATGTTGATTATGCTTGGTTAAATTATGATGAATCTAGAGGAGTATTAACTTTTAATAACCTAAACTGATTTTTGAAAAGTGGCTCCTATTAGTTCGAATATATTCTCGGCTCCTTTCTTGTCTGACTTTTTTTTCTTAGCGACGGCTCAATAGAACAATGTCTCCCTGACTATGTTTAAGTCATCTTCGGCTATCGAATAGCAGAAATTAGGCATGATAAAGTAACTATGGTTACATTTATAAATGTAAAGATTCAAAAATCGATGATCTATGTCTCGTATTATTTCCATCTCAATCTTGTTATCTTGTATAGTGGGAAGTTTCCTGAATTACACAGCTTCCGTAAGTAACGTATATGGGCAAAACACATGGTACCTCGGCCAAGGAGTTCAACCAAACACCTATTATACGTATACGATCCAAGAGCATGACACCAAGCAGGGCCAGCCTTTTACTATGACTATTTATTTCAAGAGCTACAATAATACTGGAAATTACTGGATCGCTCCATCCTTCGTCGTATTCCAAGGCAAGGTGTATAGTGGGACACTGCACCTGTCTGGACTAGACCTTTCACCATTGAATACATTTCAGCTCCCTCCAGATATGCGGACTTTCATATCTGGATACAAGGACAGTCTTCAGTGGTTAGCTTCTTTTGCTTCAAAAGGATATCCTCAATCATTAACAGCTGCCTACTGGGGTAAGATTGCAGCAATCGGAGGATCACCTGTAGCACCTGGTGGTAGCGCAAC
>JASHSN010000130.1 GCA_030038695.1 Nitrososphaeraceae archaeon | reverse complement strand
ATATATTTGTCATGGGCTTCAACACCATCTATTTTCCGTAAGAAGTCATCGTATTTCTCTCTGCCCATAATTCTAGGTATTCCCTACAAAGCACTCCGTATTTTCCAAATCCAGTTCCAACATCTAAAATCGAGTAGGGATCAAGTTTTAAAACTATGTCCATTATTTTTGATATATTATGGTGCGGGCTGGAAGGCAATGCTATACCTACGTTACCTAGGTATACTTTTATATAAAAGGATTCACCTAAATACCTCTTAAATACAATGAAACGTGCTGAAAGACCATATCCGGGAGTAGACAGGATTAAGTCTTACCTACATAATAGTAATTCAAACGTAAAAATACAAAAAACAGAGTAAAGCGACAACGAATGAATTCCACAACAAACCATGCGAATTTTACATGTATATGACCAGGCAGGTGTAGCATTTGTCCTCGCAAAATATCAAAACTTACAAGGACAATATTCGAAGGCAATCAAGGTTAGAGAATATGACAAATTCGGAATTGGTAGATTTTACAACGAATATGCTATTAATGTCACATTAAAAGAATTTGTTCAAAGGAGCTTAGAGGAAGCACAATCTGCAGACATAGTACACGTACATAGCAGGAGCGACATGGTTATTAGACTTAGAAACGAATTTGGAAATTCAAAAAAGATCATCCTTCAGTATCATAGAACTGATATTCGTGGAATAAAGAAGCAGAAGCTCCCACACAGATCAAAAGTATCAGACTTGGCAGCTAGAGGAATATTTACATATAGGAGAGTCAAAGACACAATACTTTTTAAAAAGAGGATTCATTCGCAGGCTCAACGCCTGACAGATGCCGTTATCGTCTCTACGCCGGATCTATTGCCTCTAGTTAGTAAAGCGATTTACCTTCCAAATCCAATTGACACAGATCATTTCTCTGCTGACAAGATTCGTTCGAAAGTCGAAGAGCACGAGCATTGGCCATGGATACAGAAGCAATCGATATTGGATTAGCACTGGATTATTGCAAGCAACATAATGGCTCCAATATCTCTCAACTTCTCTGATGGAACTTCATACGGATTGCTTCAGATGATAAAGGGACATAGTAAAACGCGCACTAGATGCCGAAGACAATTATAACTTGCTATTCATTGGGCCTCCAGCTAGTGCAAAGATGCTTTTTCTGTTAGGAATAACGGTTTAGAAGAATATTAGATCTACTGGAAGAGAGCAGGTCGAAGATTATTTGTATAGAGGAATTGGATAAGATGGTCAGACAGTTTCAGGTTTGGTGCAAGTGTTATTCATTTAAGTGCGTTCGCTCTCGTTCTCTCTCGAGGTAGGGGTGAAATCTTCAGGAATTTTTCGGTCTATGTTCGACAACGTTTCACCAATAACCCCGAATTTTTTGTCGACTTGTTCTATTTTTGTATTTATTGAATTGATATTAGTGTCTATACTGTTTAATTTGGCAGATGCTACATCGAGAATCTTTGAAATTTGAATAGAAATTAACCCCAATTCCTCACCATTCCAGTCTATCTTCGGTCCCTTGTAATTCTTTATAGGCCTGACATTATACATTTTGATTTGCGGCTGCGTGATACTTCGGATATCTTCATTCTTAGACAGAGAATGAAATTCCTCGATATTTTGGATATCACCGGCTACTATGACTCTAATTTTTCTTTCTTTTCTCAGGTTAGTTGCGTTTATCTTAATGTCATTTTCTTTAGCCTTTGCATAAAGAGAAATACGGAATCCTGCATCGAAGATATCTTCTCCTTCAATGAAGAATACCTTTTGAGGCATAAGAGACACTTACATATGATAATGGTAATTTATATACTTGGACTGCCGCTTGAGACACATATACCTGGTCTTTTCTTATTCATAACCTGCCTGCTTGCGTCTCGCCTTTGAAAGTCTTTAGCGGAATAGAGACGGTACTAGTCTGATGTCTCATATTGTCTCACAAAAGACGTGGAGTGTTGGCAGTTACACAGTCAGGGTTACATGTTACACAGTCAAAGAAGAAAACTGTTAAATATTCTTGTTTTAAGCTAATTTGAAGTTCACAGCGGACAGCTCTTTCCTACCGTTGTCGTTGTAGGGCTTGCTGTTGAGCTATTCTATAACCCGAGCAAAAGTTATTTACTTGTGAAGAATTAGCTAAGACAAATGAATTTAGAGTTGTCGCACTACAACTCACTCGTGTATTGAGAAAGCCTTTAGAGTAACCAATACTGTAACAAGAAGGATGTCTAGGCTGGTCGCAAGTAAGAATTGGTTTTTGTGTATGTGTGTTTGCGAGGTAGGATAGTGGTGGTGGTGATGTTACACGTTTCTGGAAGTAGTATCCAAAACCGCTATTTTGAGGATTCTGAGGGGTTCCTATCGTTGCTCCATTGGCAATAATGTTTGTCTTACTAAACGCGGCAAGATCTAATTTCTTACCGGCTAACGCAAGAGCATTTGTAGGTTGTATATCTAAAACTTTATCAAAAATTGCAATAGACTCATTATATATTCCTAATTTACTTAGAGCGGCACCTTTATTGTATAATGCTGTCATGTAATACGGATTAACAGACAAAGCTTTATCAAAATATGCAATCGACTCGTTATATTTTCCTAGGCCATATAGAGCTGCACCTTTGTTGTTTAATGCTAAAGCATAATTAGGATTAATGGCTAGAGCTTTATCAAAATATGGAATAGCCTCGGTATTATTCCCTTCATCTAAGTAAGCCATTCTTTTATAATATGGGATAAGAAAGTCTTTACTAGGCCTCAATACGCCGTTCTTGTGCAGGGTGTTAAGTGTTGCATTGACCTTGGCTGTTGTGTTTGTAGTCGCTGCCATCACGCCCGTCACAGTCAAATAAGTAAAAGCAATTACGGAGATAATCGATATCGTGCACACAAGAATCAGGTGACCCATTTCATTGATTTTATAAACAGTGTGCGACAAGACCACCCGGTCTTGACCGGTGGATGAATCGCATAGTTTTTTAGTTACCATGTCCTTCCTGCTCGCAGAATGACGTGCCGTCTGTGACGCGCACCGACATAGCACGGGAACCAATGCTGAGTGATGTACCGAGAGCATGCCCAATAGTGGCTATAAATGCACCAATCGGGGGACGGATGACAAGACTAAAAGTAGTCCAGTCGGGGTCTAGGCTATATGTCTGGATCAGGGGTTGTACGGCATCCCGGGGACGCAAGTGGGGAAACCTGTGAACCAGCCCAGAACTGCTGCAAGGTTTTTGCTGACAGCAGAGGCCACTGGACTTGTCCGGTGGTAGTTCACATGTCGTGGACTGGATGTATTGATCATGATGACATGACTATAATTCTACAAAGCCGTTTGTGCCATACGTTCCGCCTGTCTAGTTTAGATTGGTTAAACGCAAATTTGTCGCTCGGTTAACTGCAGAGCTTCAAGTAGGTTAAGGCGGTGGCTTGTAAGTAGATATTAAAGTCTCTCCTACAATAGGCTGTTTGAGAGCAGCCCTCGGCCAGGCCTTGTT
>JASHSN010000129.1 GCA_030038695.1 Nitrososphaeraceae archaeon | reverse complement strand
AGATACCTATGATTTAGGAAATCTTGGACCTGCTCTTTTCTATTAAACAAAGTGAATGGTTGACCGTCTAGGAATTTATCAAGGGATATCATCAGTATTAATAGGGCATTAGTGTGATGCTCACTACTAGAACCCTTTGACCTCTGGAAGCGATAAAAATCTAAAAGAAGCTGCTGGTTCTCTTCATTACAGTTTTTGATTTTGTTTAGAGTTGTTGATAATTTCGCGGTCAACCTAAACCTCCTCTATCTATCTAGGCTGTGGCCGCAACTAAGAGATATAAAAGTTCATCTAACAATCCTGTCATTTACGACGGATTCGAATCCACCAATCCTGCCTCTATCCGACGTTTATCTTTTGTAACCCATGAGACTCTAACAAGGCCATATATTTCTAGGTCGAGCAAAGCTTTGTCTAACTCTGCTTCGGTGATGGGTACCCCATCTTTGGTCAAAATATTGATTAATTCGGCATCGGTCATGTTACCTGCCTGCTTTATTTTCTCGTAAATTAGATTGCGCAATGGGTAATTCATAATTTTGCCGCAATATCCCATGACTACTAACAACATATTAAATCATACGCTATCTTGTACAATCACACCACATACGCAATTATAAAACGATGTTCTATTATTGATTGAAATATCTTTTAGCTCCGACTACAGGAGAATAACTTTACAAGGAATTAGCTATCCCAGCTATGATATCTTCTCAATGTATTAACCTATCCGTAGAATGTTTTGTCAATCTGTTTGGGTAAGGAATATGTAATGCTTCTCTTCATTGACTGGTACCACTCATCAACATCTTTGGTTATCGACGGCTTTACAAGGCGTAAAGCGCTTCCAAAGTCGTCATTAGTGATGATGTCTGATTTTCTTCTCATTGCATTCACCGCTGCCTCTCGACAGAGTGCGCCAAGATCAGCGCCGCTAAAAGCCTCTGTACGTTGAGATATATTTTCCAAACTGATGTCATTTGCAAGCGGCATAGAAACAGTCAAAACTCTCATTATTTCAAATCTTGCCTTCTCGTCAGGTGCACCAATGGACAGGATCAAGTCTAATCTTCCAGGTCTAAGTAGAGACGTGTCTATTAGATCGGGTCTATTCGTGATTCCGATTACTACAACGCCTGCACTACCAGAATCATCCATCTCTGTGAGAAGCTGAGACAAGACTCTTTCGTTACCAGATAAGTCATCGGCTCCGCGTGGTCTAGCCAGAGAATCCATTTCATCAAAAACTACAACACACGGAGAAGAAGCTTTTGCTTTCTTAAATATTTCTCGAACTGCTTTTTCTGATTCTCCAACCCACTTCGACAGCACCTCTGGTCCTTTAACCATAATTATATTTGCGCTGCTCTCTGTTGCCAAAGCCCTCGCAATTAGGCTCTTGCCACAGCCTGGAGGGCCAAATAACAAGGCCCCACGCGGAGGTTTAACACCCATTTCGACGAATCTTTCAGGTTCTTTTATAGCAGTGATTAAATTATTATACAAACGACGCTTGGCGTCATGAAGTCCACCCACATCATCCCATCGGACAGCTGCTGACTCGACATAAAATTCTCTCATGGCTGTTGGAATGATTTCCTTCATCCCGTCTTTGAAGTCTTTATTCTTGATAACCATTACCTCTAAGCTGCTTGGAGAAACCTTCGCTTCTTCTAGGTCAATCTCGGGTAAGTAACGCCTTAAAGCTTTCATTGCAGCTTCTCTGCATAGGGATTTTATATCTGCACCAGTGTATCCATGAAGGTCCTTTGCGAGAGTCGGAAGGTCGATATCCTGAGCAAGTGGCATCCCTCTTGTGTGTATTTGAAGTATTTCGAGTCTTCCTTCTGCATTTGGAACACCAACTTCGATCTCTCTGTCAAATCTGCCAGGACGCCTCAACGCAGGATCTATGCTTTCGGGTCTATTCGTAGCACCTAATACTATGACATTGCCACGTTCCGACATTCCGTCCATTAGTGCCAGCAATTGTGCTACGACTCTTTTCTCGACGTCGCCAAATGCTTCCTCTCTCTTCGGAGCGATCGCGTCGATCTCATCTATGAAGACTATACTAGGTGACGCATCTTTTGCTTCTTTAAATATGTCTCGTAGCCTAGCTTCGGTTTCACCGTAGTATTTGTTCACAATTTCTGGACCATTAATTATAAAGAAATTGGCTTCGGATTCCGAAGCCAATGCCTTTGCTATGAGGGTTTTTCCACAACCTGGAGAACCGTACATTAGTATTCCGTTATGAGGTTCAATACCCAGTCTAGCAAATATCTCAGGCTGTCGTAAAGGTAATTCGACAATTTCTCTAAGACGCTTGATTTGTTCCATCAATCCACCAACTTCCTCGTAGGTTACTCGCGGCTTCTTATCCACAGAGCTCTCTGCCATTATATTCATCTTGGTGGTTCTTTCAATCTTTACGATGGCTCTAGGTGTTATCTTTTCAACACGAAAGTCCATTGGATTACCCAAAATCACTACAGATATCTCATCTCCATCCATTACGGGAAACCCTCTAAGTCTATTTTTGACAAACTCACAGAATTCCTTATCGAAAGAAACAGTACTAGTCCCCAGAGGTATAAGGCCTATAGCTTTCGCAGATTTCGATACTGCTTTATGCACTGATAAAAGATCGTTCAAACCCACTCCTGCGTTCTTTCTCGTCTGGCCATCTATTCTGATAATATCGGTTTCTCTCTCCTCTGGATCGCAAGGCCAAGCCGTAACTGCAGTCCTGCGTTTTCCTACGAGTTCTATGATTTCACCAGGCTCAATGCGCATTCTACTCATCGAATTCGAATCGATGCGTGCCCTTCTTTTTCCTAAATCACGATGTTTAGCTTCAACTACTCGAAGGTGTAATTTCGGGGAAGATTCGTCACTTGAGTCGTTACTTCTTCCGCGTGATTTTTTCAAATCTCATTGTTGAGCTCCTACTCAAAACTATCATCATAGCAATTACTTCATTTTCACAGATTGTCTGCTTATATTGATCACTTCAAACTGGCCAACACCGTCTGTATTTTTGATAAATTCCTCTAATCTATCCATCTGACCTGCCTGGTCTTCCATTAGAAAATCTCCTACTATCCCTTCCAAGCCAAAAGCTATCGGTTCTTTTGCATGGGCCATCATCTGAATACCATTCGGATTAGTAGATTTTAGGCGTCGAACCACTTCTTCTAAGTCAGAATCAGCTTCCGCTGGGAGAATCCTGATTCTAGCAACAAGAAGGGTCATTTCTAAGGACCTTCGAATCCGCACCCTATGCATTTATAGTTCCTGACAAATTCTCTGCAACTTTCGCATCTCCAGATCAGTACAAATCCGCAGTTAGGACAATAGTATTTGACGCATTCATCGTTAGGCATTATTGGTCTACTACAAGAGGTACATATCGGAAGCTGCAATGGTTGGGACATCCAAATTCAAAGATTGATAACCGAATTTATATCTTCCTTAGATCAATAATCGCCTAATTTCGTTCCCTAATATTGCCTTCATTATTTTTATGCCTTGTCTTGATCCAAATATTTTTGTTAGAGCCGCTGTGTGGAAATCGAAACCCCCTATTCTACATATTTCTCGAATCGTCGATTGTGAAACACTGTGAAATAATTGATCTAATGTCTTATTATCAATCCTTTCCAATAATCTCCTCACAAGAAGCATCTTATTAAACTCGTCATGAAAAATACCTAGCCAGGATTGTTGATAATTCCATAACACATTTGAGTCATTTTTTTCAAATGCGTTCGATATCGCTCTACCGGCGAGAATGCCTGCCATTCCGCAACTATAAATGCCACCTGCCGTTGTCGGTTTTGTCTGTCCTGCGGCATCCCCAACGACTACCTTTTGTCCATCACTAATAAAATTCTCAATAGGACCTGAGACGCAAATCGGTGCATATACCTTGCGAACAACTGAATACTTTTCACCTTTACTACCCATGTAGGATTTCAACGCAGTTGCGGGATTGATTCCATTTCCCGCTACGCCAACTTTTCCAACACCAAATCCAGTTGGGATTATCCACGCAAAAAAACCAGGATATTTATCACGATCAAACTGAACCTCGACTTTACCATTCTCTATCCATGAGGCGTATACTTCATATTGGCCTGACTGAAATATTCCATGACGATTGTTCTGGATCATTGATGCCACCCCCCTTGCATCAACAAAGAATTTGCAGCTAAAATCGCCTTCAGAAGTTTTTACAATCTGACTAGAACCTGGGTTATTATCTACATTCAGTTTTTTTTCAGAAACAGAACGAACGGAACACCTAGTCCTTATCTCTACTCCATTTCTTTGCGCTTGAAGAGCAATATGTTTATCTAAGAGGCGCCGGTCTAAAGCAATAATATTTTGACCTTCGGTATTAAGATTGAAAGAGTATGAAGGAGAAGAAATCTTTGCTTGATTGATTTTGGCCTCTATCATATTGGGCGGAGGTATCACCCCAAGATTTTTCATGCCATCCATGCTAACTAATCCGCCGCAGTGTTGGGGTGTTCCGATTTCGGGATCTTCTTCCATGACAATAACTGATTTATTTCCTAGTGCAGTGATTTCCCGAGCTGCCAATAGTCCGGATACACTACCGCCTGCGATTATTACATCGAAATAATCTGACATAATAATAGATAGGCAACTATTTCTTACCCTATTTATTAAAGTATACACGCTTGACCTACAAACAGGTAATCGTCGTCAGGAAGGATCTTCATATGGGTATAGGGAAGATCGCTGCGCAGGTAGCTCATGCCTCGGTCCTCGGAGCAGAAAGAACTAAGCAGTTCAACCAGGTCTGGTTTCACAGATGGTTCGAATCAGGTCAGGCAAAAGTCGTAGTGAAAGTACAAAGTTATGAAGAACTGATTGCATTGCGAAAGATTGCGGAGAATCTCTCGCTAACGGTAGTTCAGGTGGAAGATAGGGGTATGACCCAGATCCCTGCAGGAACGACCACTTGCATAGGAATAGGGCCAGCGCCTACAGAATTGATAGATAGGGTTACTAGTAGGTTGAAATTGCTTTAGTACTGGGTTTTCTGTATTCGTCAATGAATGGGCAGCCATGCGTATTGATGTAGAGGTTCAAATATAGGTTGACAAGAATGTTTTTTAGTGTACGTGTACTTTTAACAGCTGAAAAGTGTACATATCTAATCTTAGAAGATTGGCGAACATTGATGGATGCGATACGAAATATGGTTCATGACAATTGCGGAGTCGTGGGCGCCTTCTCTCTCAACGGTTTTAATGTTATACCTTTCATCATCGATTCTCTTCGTGCACTGCAACACCGGGGCCAGGAGTCCTGGGGCATCGCAGTTCCCAAAAGAATCCCGCTCAAAAAGCTTGGGTTAGTATCGGAGGCTGCAATAGAATTTCATACTTTAGTTAGGAATTACAAATCACATGCTGCGATTGGACATGTACGGTATTCTACTTTCGGGAAGAGCACATTGCAAAATGCTCAGCCCCTAAAGGTGAAGGATTTATGTGTTGCTCATAAC
>JASHSN010000128.1 GCA_030038695.1 Nitrososphaeraceae archaeon | reverse complement strand
CAACTATAACAGATCCAGGAAGAGTACCAATAATGGGTGGACAACCTACGTTACAACTTGGTCCCACCACTAGGTTGTCTGGTATATTAAGTCCCGGATTTATGGCTTGCAGTGCAAATGTTGGACTTTGATTCGGGGGTGTAAACAAATGGTCTGGAATAGGCAGAATGCAGCAGATCCAAGGCAAGTATGCATTTGCATTTGAGGGTACGACCATTAATACTAGTCCGGAAAGCGCGAGTACTGACATGAGTGTAACACTTAACGATTTTGAAATTGCGGTCAAACTACTACTAAGTTAATACGCCATTATATATCGAATATGCAACACTTATTTGAAAGTTTTGTTCTAGCAAATAATATGCCAATATTCTTCACTAGCGCATTCCGGTTAATTTATCATGTATGAACGAAAACTGGATCCCTCACCACTGTTGCTAAATTATGATTATTGTACTCTACCCCTCAAAAGGACGCTTATTGTATACAAGATTACTGCCGTTGCTAAGCCGGATCCTACCGAAACTAATATCATATTTGTAGATATGTATTTTTTGGCTGAATACAGATCCAGTGCCCAATGAGCATAAAAAGCAGAAACACATAATAAAGCAATTGCTGCAAGCCCGTAGAAAAGCAGAGGATGCTTTATTGAGATAAATTGAATTACTCTAATAAGTACCCCTACGCCGTGAGAAAAAGCATTATGCGTAGACGAGAATTCGGGTCCATAATTAACATTTATGGGAACCTCCTTTACGAGTAGTTTCTTTTCTTTAGCTATAATCAATATTTCAGTTGAAGCAGAAAAGCCATCCCATTTTCGAACAGGTTTATTTTTGATAGGGCATTTCTACTATATCCACGAAAGCCACTTTGAGCGTCAGTTATAGTTCCGTACGACGCTCTTTGTGTAGCTCTTGTTATAGTTTTGATTCCTACAGTTCTATACGACGGCACTTTCGCTTTCGAAGCTTTATCCAAAAACCTCGAACCAATAACTATGTCAAAGCCCTCGCCTCCTATCGCCTGAAGTATAGAAGGGATGTCATCCGTATTATGCTGGCCATCAGAATCTATGGTGACGACAATATCAGCATCCTTTTGTATTGCTAACTGAAAAAGTGACTTGATCGCAAAGCCGTATCGCTTGTTAACAGAGCCACGGATAACAGTGGCACCTGTTGATTTTGCGATTGAAGCTGTATCATCACTAGATCCATCATCATAGACCAAGACCTCGCTAGCATATCGTTTTGCCCCCAAAATAACGGAAGCTATGCGCTGTGCTTCGTTGTATGCAGGCATACAAACGAGAACATATGGTTTAATCTCGTTAAAACTCATCTAGCTTGAGAATCAATACCCTTATCTCATTATAAATATTTTCTAACTATGGAGAAATTAAAAGATCTTTTCCGACATTAGACATAAAGGATATTTTTCCCCTTTTGTCTTATGCTTATTTGCCGAAAGGATCGGAGGATTGAACAAACAATAAGTGACTTGTACGCACATTTTTGGGGTGTGAATAAAGACGAATATTCACAGCAAAAATGCTATATTATGCTATAAAATGATCTACCTATCAAAAATCTCTAAAAGGGATAGCTAGAAATCGGCAATAACGCGTAAAATGATCTACCTATCAAAAATCTCTAAAAGGGATAGCTAGAAATCGGCAATAACGCGTAAATTATATTGGCTCTCGATCTAGATAATGAAGCAAATTATCTTTGGTACGGTGATAGCTCTTGTATTGTCAGGATTTTTCGTAGAACAAGCATTTGCTGCTCAAGTAAACGGGACAAATGGTGGAATAGCTGGAGGCGGAACCAAGGGCGGCGTAGGAGGTAACGGTGGAAATGGCACAAGTGGTAAAACAATAAATGGTAAAAACGGTATTGATGCAAATGGTCATGGCTTAGGTGTCGCTCCAAGTGGATCTGGGGACTAACGCACAGCCATTTGGAATCACATGATCTCACTGCACTCCCTTTGCAAGCTTAACTCCTAACCTGGACCATCCCTTTTTGTTAGTTTTATCCCGATATAACTTCGTGTCATAACCCCTGGTTTTGTGATTCGACCTTCTATGCCCACGGTTATGTTCACGACACCCGCATCACCCATCGATTTAAAGAAGTCTAGGCGAACCAAAAGATCCTTTCCGTGCCAAGTCCCTCTTTCAAGACTTGCACTAGTATTAATCGTATCCGTTTCAAGAGCGTGAAATACTCAAAGGAATCTTAATTTATATGCTCAATAACAGGGGTTAATTGCGTAGGTTTTTGCTGGGTTAAACGTCCCCACGAATAATGTTAGCGAAAATAGGACACAGTCGATGCTACCGAAAATAAGATCAGATCTAATATTCTGAGGAATATGGTATTATTCTAAATCAGAAAACTTCAAGAATACATACACTCTATGTATACTCATGCGACAAAGCTACAATAGATTGGCCAAGAACACGAGGATTGTGTTAGCAGTTATACCTATGTTAACGGTTCTCCTTTCCGCGGTAGCTGTAAATGTGATGTCATCGTCAGCGGACGCGTACGGGAAAGATTATTCTTATCGAGGATCAGGGTCAGGAGATTATTGCTGCATTTTGCGTATTCCAGACCAACTCTTTACACCTCCTAATCAAGGTACAATGCAAGACCTACAAAACGTAGTTCCAGGACTTAATATTCCTAGCAATCTGATAACGACACCTAGCTATGTAGTAGCTTGTCCGCCTTTTATTGGTACTCAAAGAGGCGCTGTCATAGTTGCTACCAATACTTTCGATGCTAGTTTGTACGGTATTGGAGGGAATAACGTTCTAGAGTGTGGTCAAGGCGCTTGCAAGGCAGTAGCTGGACCAGGTAATAATGTACTACTAGCCAGTACTAGTCAGACGACTGATAATAACAGACTTTATGGAGGAGCAGGAAATAATATCTTCATAGGAGGCATTGGTTCTACACTTATGGTCGGCGGCAAGGTAGGAAATGATCAATTCTATGCTGGAACGGGTCATGATGTTATGATGGGGGGAAGAGGTGCTAACTATTTTGATTGTGGATTGAATGGTAATGGAGTAATACTAAACTTTAATCCTGCTAAAGGTGATACTAAAGCGCCTAATTGTAAATTTGTAATCACTGTTAATCCTAATAATAACTATCC
>JASHSN010000127.1 GCA_030038695.1 Nitrososphaeraceae archaeon | reverse complement strand
AGAAGATTCTAATAAAGATTTGATTATTGGGCAACAAAGGTATTACGTGACACCAAAATGTACGAAACCACCTGAACGATACTTTTCGAAGGCTCGTTATGAGAAACAGACCATCCTAGTCCACTGTAGATCTCGTGAACCTGTAGTTCAGTATTTCCTAATAATAATCATGACAAATATGTATAAGGACGGATTCTCTCGTACCGTATCCGGTGAGGATTATATATAAAGTTGGAACGCAACCTCTCCTGAAGCGTGAAGCCCTTCTATGCCATATGACATAGAAGAGACCTACTCAGAGGTATGTAATGACATATCATATTACCTAAAGAGGTTGCACTCATTCCACCAGTTTTATTCATTCCTGCAGGTGAAGCAGCAGGAGCACTCGAGTTCATACCAGGTGCAGGTGCAGGTGCAGGTGCAGGTGCAGGTGCAGGTGCAGGTGCAGGTGCAGGTGCAGTCTTATTGGCTGCAGCCGATGCTGTAGCATTCATACCGGAAGCAGTTTTATTGGCTGCAGCCGATGTTGTACCAGAAGCAGTTGCACTGGCAGGGAGAATTTGTCCTGCGATTTCTCCCATTTGATGGGGTTGTGTGCGAACAATCACAGATGCGGATTTGTTAGCCAAAAAGGGCACAAGACCTGAGACATTTTGTCCTATAAGTGGTCCAAGTAGATTAGATGCCGTAATAACACCGCTCGTCAAGGGTCCGTTGGTAACTCCTAAAGATTGAGTAAAAGCTTTCTGATTAACTGTTTGATAAACATTAAGCAATTCTGCCAAATCAACTCCACTTTTAAGTCTAATAGGGACGCCAATGGCACCATTTATATTATGAACATCGACCTCGTAAGACACAGTACCGTTTGGATTCACGTGGAAATTCGCTGTTCCTGTTGCAGGAGTATCCACTGGAGGCACCACGTTCTTCCCACTCAAACTTGCAACAAAATTCGTCTGTTGTTGGGCGTAACTCAAAAACGGAATTGCAGACACAACTGCAATTACACAGCCCAATATGCACGCAAATATCATTTTTGAACGAAAGTTAGACATTTATCACAATTGGTATGGTATACTTATGTATAAGGATTGCTCCATTAGCTAAACCGCAAGCCAATCCTTACTTTTGGCTACCCTTATTTGTCCGTACGTGCATCCCTGAGTATTAGGACATACAACGAACTGAGAGAATAAGCTATTTTGGTTGAATCCCGATAGTTACCAGTAAGTTATTTTGGATCGAGTTTATTTTACAACACCCACAGCAAGCAAATTAGAAAAAGAGCCAAACCAGCACGGAAGTTCGAGTCAGCTTTAGATCCAATCTAAAAAACGATATATTCAAAAAAGGATAACAATACTTAGAAGGCATATTGGGGAGCTTTTTATGCTGCAAAAGAGAGATTGAGAGACACGGTTGCTCAAATAATGAGTAGCTACCCCCTACAAACGTGGAAGTATAAAGTTATATTCATCCGAAAGTACGCCACTATTATTTGAATAAAAGAGAAGACGCTATCAATCTTCATAAAGCTTTAAGAGGAAAGATCGAAATTCAAAATAGAGTCTCTATTGAAACTACTACTTTAGGCGAAGAAGGAGGAATGCTCAACTTGATATACACGCCTGGGGTAGCATATGTCGCTGAGGAAATTAGCAAAAATAAGGGATTAATCTATGATTATACTTCAAAGTGGAACAACGTAGCCATAGTTTCTGATGGGACAAGAGTCCTAGGTCTAGGAAATATTGGACCTGAAGGAGCGCTTCCTGTCATGGAAGGAAAATCTGTTTTGTTCAAAGTTTTGGGTGTTATTAATGCAATTCCCTTATGTATTTCTGCAACAGATAAGGAGGAGATAATTAGATTTGTTAAGACTATTGAACCAGGCTTTGGAGCAGTAAATATCGAAGACATAGAATCTCCGAAGGTGTTTGAAATAATAGAAAGGCTTCAATCCGAACTATCGATACCTGTATTTCATGATGACCAGCATGGAACAGCCGTTATTACTTTGGCTGCTTTGATAAATTCTTTAAGACTAATAAACAGAAAATTCGATGACGTGAGAGTTATCATTTCTGGAGCAGGTTCCGCGGGTTATGGAATTTTCAAAATACTGCTGGAAGCTGGATGCAAAGATATCGTGGTAACTGACAGTAAAGGTGCGATATACGAAGGAAGGCAAGACCTCCGGGATCCCGACAATTTACACAAACAGGAAATTGCAAGTAATACTAATCCAAGAAAATTGGTAGGAGATTTGCGAGACGTAATCAGAGAAGCTGACGTCTTTATAGGAGTCTCAGGTATAGCCGGGTTATTAACTAAAGACATGGTGCGATCGATGGATTCGAACGCGATAGTCTTTGCACTAACGAATCCAGATCCAGAAATTATTCCATCAGATGCCCACAATGCAGGTGCACGCATAGTTTGTACAGGACGCTCTGATTTCCCAAACCAAGTTAACAATGCCGTTGTATTTCCGTCAGTTCTTAGGGCATTGTTAGATACGAGAGCGAAAGTGTTAGATGAAAAGATGCTTGTAACAGCATCCTACGCAATCGCTTCTCTGGTCGAAGATAGCCACTTAAATGTCACCTATGTCATTCCTAAAGTAAACGATCCAAGAATTCTTCCCATCGTTAGCCAGACCTTGAAAAAAGCAATTAGAAAACGATGCCAATAGATAATCAATGACCCAGCGTTAGTAGCGAATGCACGTATCGAACGGGCTCAGTCATCTTCCTACGAGGTCGCCCGTAATGAGTAAGCATATAACATCCTGACTTTATTTTGCATGCTTTTCCCAGTGCATAAACCCATCCATCCATCCAATCATTGAGAATGGAACAAAGAAAACAGAGAAGATGAGTATGTCAAGATGGAATTCTTTCTTTTTTTTCATAGATTAGGTTAACCTCAGCCATCAGAGCTATATAGAATCCTAATAGCGCGATTGCAATACCAGCATCCGGTCCGAAAATTGAGAGCAGAATTTTTGTATTTTGCAATTTACATTCTTCCCTCATCCCTAGCTGAAATTGGCTGTCTTGTTGTCCTGCTACGCAAAACTGTCGATATCTGTTTATATTCCCGGGAGAGGAAAATGACGAAGAATAATAGTAGATAATCATACCAATCAATCCAACGGCTAACCAAATTTGTAAAACCCGTAGTGTTTTCATTCTATATCAGATATTTCTATGTGTCATGGATATTTTCTTCCTAATTAGATTTTATGTTAGTTAGGACGCGTCCGAGGGAACCGGCATTCACCGTTACGAATAGTAAGCTTTTAGCTGGGGTTGGCTAAAATTCTCATGCAAAGCAAGATATTTAGTGTCGTTGTCAGACTACTTAACTTGACTTTTACAAAGCATGAATTTTCCAGAATATTGGTTGCAGTAGACGGATCGGAAATGTCTATGGATGCCGCAGATCATGCCATAGATTTGGCAAAAATGTACGATGCGCAGCTGACGGCTCTAACAGTGTCGCATATTTCATTGTCATCATACGGATTGGCTGCTCC
The DNA here is from genome assembly GCA_030038695.1 of Nitrososphaeraceae archaeon. GTDB lineage: Archaea > Thermoproteota > Nitrososphaeria > Nitrososphaerales > Nitrososphaeraceae > Nitrosopolaris. Next base: position 8,233 of record JASHSN010000127.1, on the reverse strand, counting down.
TCCTGATGCGATAAAACAAAGGAAAGAAAAACATGAACTTGAATCCAAACGATGGTTTGATGAATTGAATCAAAGTGCAAGTCGAAACAATATCAAGTTCAAGACAGAATTGATTGATAGTCAGATGTCAGTAGAAGGAACAATCGTAGAATATGCTGAAGAAAATGGCATTGATTTGATAATAATAGGAACAAGGGGAAGATCAGGCATTAAAAAATTGTTACTTGGTAGTGTCGCCTCAGGCGTGATAAGTTATGCCACTTGTCCTGTAATGGTGGTAAAGTAAAGGACTAGCTTTCACCGGGTATCTAATATGCAGAAGGGTAAATCAATGAGATTAAACTTAACCTAAAGCAAATTCATTCACAGTACCATCAACTAGGTTCAAAATATACGAGATATAGATTAGTACCTTAATTCTATAATTGTTAATGTTTCAAAAAATAGTTTTTTTTCACTTATCACTCTTTTTTTTAATTTCATTTGTGCTGTTAATTCGTCTATTTTGGCAATGTTTGAAAAGCTTGAAACTACTATCAACATTTTACCATTTTCGGCTAGGACTGAAGCGGCAGATTTTATGAAGTTCAATGTTGTTTCGATACCGTTGGAGTCTCCATGGATTGCACGATCTTTCTTTTCATTGTCCCGCATTGGCAGATAAGGTGGATTGCTTACTATCAAGTCAAATTTATAGCGAAAAGGAGAGGCTGCGTCGCAACAGACCAGAAAGACATCTTTTGGCAAATTATCTTTACAATGTTTGAGCGATATTCTATCGATGTCAGTTCCAGCAACAATCTTAAAACTTTCATAAAGAACCTTTAATATGATTCCTGAGCCAGCTCCAATTTCTAACGCTGATTCGCCACCGTAGCGAGAAACGGACATTAAAAGGAGAATACTATCATCGGAAGGCAGATACAACTTCTACTTATGATAAATAATAATAATAATAACATTCTGTCAGTTGAAAGGATATTGAAAAAATCCACTTGTAAGCAAAGCCTTACATGATAGAGCTTCCCTTGAAATTCGGGATTGTAAGTGGGAGCCCCCCGAGTCCTACTTCATATTCATCGTTAATAACAGATTATGCAAAAGCCGACAAGTACCACCTCGTAACGAGTGCATCAGCAATTTCATAATGTTACCCATCGATCAGGATAAGATCATTCAACATAATCACTCCAATCCTTCACGCCGTGCTCTACATACAGGCCGGAAACGCATTTATTGTCTGCAGCCTGGACAGAATAGATGCTAATTCTGACGATATTGTTATATAAAAGTCGATTCGCTTATATGGTAGACCACACAGGTGATATAGGCGAGGAAGGTATACGTTGAAATGATATTTACTGAAAAAGCAGCACCAAAAAAGATATCAAGGGAAGAAAAAGAATCATTACGGAGAAAAACTAACCAAGAAAGCTTATCAGCTGCAGTTGATACATTAGAAAATATTAATGCGAATTACTCTTATAAGATCAACCGGAATTCAAAAAGTAGAATCCATGAACTGCTTGATCTGTTGAAAAATAATGATCAAAATCTTAGTTTGTCTATTCGAGTTGCGAACGCAATCAGTATACTAGATAACATGAGTCAAGATAGGAGGATAGAATCACATATCAGAACAATGCTTTGGCAGGTTGTCTCGCACCTTGAAGGGATAAGAGAATAACACTTCCTTATTAATGGGAGGATTTTCCGGTCTCAACCCGCATCATCTTTGAATGAATTACGGGGAGAAAGCAATTTGCAGAAGCGAGCTGCACCTTAATACTACAAAGTAGTAAGGTGAACCGATTGGTGGAAATTCTGCCGCATCTGTCACCCCTGCTGATTGAAATATTGGACTTGTTTGGTACCATGGCATTTGCTGTGACTGGGGCGTTTAAGGCGATTGAACATAACGCAGATATCGTGGGCGTCATCATTCTCGCCACTATAACCGGAATTGCTGGAGGGGTTGTCAGAGATATAATAATTGGAATATTGCCGCCTAATGCAATAATCAACCCTTCCTATTTAATAGTGACAATAGGAACTGGAATTATAATTTTCTTTCTTTATCCTTCGATAAAAAAGCATTGGAATTTATTCTTGAAATTTGATGCGGTAGGCCTAGGTGTGTTTACAATCATAGGAGCCACCTTTGCGTACAACCTCTTTGGATTGAACTTTTTCATTATGGCAATCGCTGGAACTTTAACTGCAGTGGGAGGAGGAATATTGCGGGATCTGCTAGTAAATGAAATACCTCTTGTTTTAGTTAAAGAGTTATACGCCTCAGCGAGTTTTGTAGGAATAATAGCATTTTTCATCTTATTAACAATGGGTTTTAATCTAAATATTGTTGCTATACCATCAATACTCTTGGTGATATTGGTTAGGCTTACGGCAATGAGATTTAAATGGAATTTACCAAGGGCAAGAACTTAGTACTATCCCTCTTGCAGATGCCACCTTCAATCACACAATCCGCAGCTATCATGTTGGAACACAAGCTCTCTCTACAGTGGAAATTCTATATTGACACTTAATCTCCCTCGGAAATTTTTTTTGTTGGTTGTTTGTATCATCAAAATGGTTTTTTGTTATCTATTTCTTATCTGTCTAATTCTCGGATACTTCTGATAGCAATATATCACAATGAACTTCTACTACATTATTAGTATCCACTGATATTAAGGATTCTTACTATTTTTTTAATAAGTTTAAAGAATCGACTCTATGTTACATCTGTCACACCGTGTCCCCCGTTTCGAGCTATAAGCCTTCCATAATTGTGACGATTTTGTGAATCATACGTCGTCACCCTTTTGGAATCCAAAATAACACGTATGGCACATTTCCTTTCCATAGATGACACCTTTCTTACCGCATCTACTACAAGGATTTTCGTAGTCAATAGTCGAATCTAAGGATTTAGCTCTTTGCAAGCACTTGCCGCAGATTGGAGCTTCAAGGTTAAAACTTGAAAGAAAACCAGACCCGCACTGAAAACATTTTAGGCTATACATTTGTCCCTTTGGTTTCCAACGCCTAAAAATGCTAACCATAAACAGCACTTCCCTCCGAGTTGACATATATAGCTTTGTCACGTGATACTTTACAGATCATAAAGAGAGATTTCTATTCACAGCAATAAAATGGTACTGGCTTTGCTTTGAACGACGCTAACCTTTGATTATCTACCCCATCTATCATAAGAATGTACAAACACTTCTCTAGAAACAGGGAAGCTGAAGATTCGTCAATCTATCAGACAGTTTCAAGGAAAAGGAAGGAGGAAAGGCGTACCGGCTTGTCTCATGACTACGTGGGGATATCTCATAACTAGATTATGACTATTGGAATTTGCTTGCCAGCTCGTATCACCTTTCTGCTTATCATTCGGTGTAGACATTACAATATCTGATGAGCTAACGATAGGACAATTAGTGCTATTATCCTTGCATTCACTATGTTGGATGGTCTGTTGGTCGTTTATGTCAGCACCGAACGCCATCGCTTGAGTATTCAAATCCTTCAAACTTAGTAGTAAAAGAAATACCAGGACAATGAGATATGCACCATAGAGTATCAATACTTCATTTTACGTTATCGTTATTAAGTATATTTGAATTTCGAATTTTTATTCCATATTTTAATGCTCAACGATTATATGAGAACTATAGTCACGCATTCTACTGAAAAATGCTAAAATGGAATTTATCACACCGTATACATTTGATCCTCTCACCATCGGATGAATCGAAGAGTACGACTTCGGCATTTTGATGAATTAGATAGAATTTACTGCAATATATATTCCCCGGCTTCATGTTCTATTGTAATACTCAATAGATATATTCGAAAATGGATATATGGAAAGAGAATTACACTGAATATAGCAGTTCTTTGATAAATAATAAAAGAATAGGAACATGGACAGGGTTAATCACGATCTTTGTAGCTGTGATAATGATTTCATCAGTATGCGTTATGTCCCGGACACATGATGAATTATTAGCGAAGAAATCAACTGAAAATACGTCAAGTGTTGATTCCCCAGTCGACGAGACACATTGTGATAAGAAAGGATATCCATCTTGTTATAATTTAGGCTATTCAGATGGACAGAATGCCCCAGGTACTAGTTGTCCGACTGGTCATAGTGACCAGTATTGTAATGGATATGAGGCAGCATCTTTATCAAGCAATAACACATCAGATACAATATCCTCCAATTCATCATCTTCATCTTCCTTAGGGGGCAACGGCGCGAGTAGCGTAGACAATTCTGATCTCAAGAACATTGCCGGTCCAGTCGACGAGACACATTGTGATAAGAAAGGATATCCATCTTGTTATAATTTAGGCTATTCAGATGGACAGAATGCCCCAGGTACTAGTTGTCCGACTGGTCATAGCGACCAGTATTGTAATGGATACGAGGCAGCATCTTTATCAAGCAATAGCTCTACATCACCATCTTTTGTGACTCACCCGAAAACCAAAATCGATCAGGGAGCGGAAAGCAATGCCAATTTCAATGTTATCAGTAGCTCCGGAACACGTATAACCAATGAGCAGATAATAAAACAATCAGTCAGGATAAATAATGAAGTAAACAATTTGATCAGGAATAACGAGCTGAACAAGATAATTACAGAAAATACCGTTTCTGCCCCACAGCAACCTTTAACCGACTTACTAATTGTCAAGCTAGCCAACTCTTCAATGTCAAGTGGTGCATTATTTCCCCTCGCGGATGTAGAGCCATACAGTGTAATAGGAGGTCACATTACAGCAAATCTTCCAAGTAGCTCACAGCAAAACATCGTAGTAGCTCAAATCTCAGACGGCGAAATTCAACACGCTGTAATACTAGATCTAACACAAATAAGAGGATCAAATCTAGACCAGAATTCACTTTACGAAACAAGCCTTGGCTCAGACATTAGCGGTACAAACCCATTTACCGGGAATTCGGATGAAGTCAGCTCTATTACGAATCTATTCTTATGCAACAACAACCAACAGTCAATTGTATTCGATAATGCAAACGGGGTCACTATGAATTTGATATACAGGTGATCAGCCTACAACAGCATTAAGACTCTAACTGCTCCACTACCCATCCTATATATTTAAAACGCTCCGAAAGAGAGATCGAGGTAGCTGGATTAGACCATGCTAATCTCGTAAAGATATTTCGATGGAATATAAGCGGAGAACTCCCTCATTTTATGCTATATTACATATTGCAGCATCTACCGGGTGGTTCGCTGATTCGCCGAATATATATATGCATCATTATTATAATGAGAATTTAACAATAATGAAAACTATTCGGTATAACATGTGAAATAAGGAATTTTGTCTATAGGAATCAGGTTCTATAGCGACCAGGCACAGGTATTATTTTAAAACTAAAGGTGCCTCTATCACTTCTCCATACTTTGATTCTATGAGGTGTGCTAAATTTCTTGCATAATTGGTTTTAGTGTGACCACAGTAACCATTTGTCATCATATCAAAACTGCCTACAATGATCAACTTTTTCTTGGCCCTCGAAATGGAGACATTTAGGTCTTGTAATGCTCCGGCTGCTCCAAGATATCTCTCTGGATTATTTCTCACCAAAGAAAACAAAACAATATCGCCTTGAGTTCCAAGTGCACTAGTTGTAGTCGTAACTCTAATGTCGCGATTCTCAAATAAACCCATTTGGGCCAAGATATTTCGTATGGCCATGACTTGGCCAGTAAATCTTGTGATTATAACAATACGTTGTTCTTCTTTCGGTTGTTGTGGACGGGGCATCAGTTTTACTAACTGTCTACATATTTTTGCGCATGCCCTTGCTTCTGCTTGGTTGATCCAAGAGCTCTCCTTCGAAGGTGTTTCTTCGCTGGCACGCATATCTAACCAGGTAACAACTTCGGCCGGATCTAGGATCTGCTTAAATTCATCTTCCAATGCGTACATATTAGTAAGACTTAATCTTCTTCCGGCAACTTCTGGAGCTGATATTAAGCCTCCATATTGAGCAAAGTCATCGACAAGGTTGGCAAGTTTATCTGGTAGACGATGGGTAATATGTAATGTATCATGGCCTGCTGAGTTTATTATCCACTCAATAGCGCTAAGACTGTTGTAATATCCGTCGGCTCCGCCATCGCCACTGAGACTGATAGGTTGTGATTGCTTTGGATCGCCCACAACAGTAGCTGCTACACCACACTGACCTAAAAAATTCATTAACTCCTTTAGTTGTTGCTGTAAATTCGGTAACCTATAATCGTTAGTAGTCAGATTTGATTTGTAAAAAAATGATGATCTAGGATTGGAGGAAGAACTCAGACTCATCTGTAGTGGAATCAATAATTGATCGATCTTTGTTATGCTAGCTTCATCTATTATCAGTCTATCGAATCTTGTATCTTTAGGTAATCTAGGAAGGGAGAGAATCGTGCAAAGTATAATTTTCTTGGACCTGATTAACTCCACATCGTTACTAAAAGGTATTGGTAATGAACGATCAGCAGCATCACCGTTACCGGCCCTAACACATAACTTACTTGCAATCGTATCACCTAGAAGAACGCAAAGCTCTCGACCGAACTCGTCAGTAGCTGCATTGGTGTAAGCAGTTAATAGCACTTTGTCAGCGAATCCGTCAATAATCATGTTACCCGCTAATGCACTACCTATGGTGGTTTTGCCGCAACCAGGTGGACCTACTACCGCGGCTATATCTTTCGATCCCAGTCTCCAATCCATGATTCGATTCTGCTCTGAATCAAGTCGGATCAGGGTTGAATTTCGCCCCCCATAACATCATCGGATGTGCCGCTGGGGAACACAGCCCCTGTATCTCGACAAATCAAAGTTGGTATTATCTTATCTGCAGCCAGCCTATGTAGCAGATGCAACGGATTTAGCATCCTTCGTGTGAGATTGATTTCGTCAGGTATGACTATCAGTTCATAATCGTTGGGATCTCCGTAAAACAATTGCTCTTTTGCATGTTGCAGGGTTGTATATTTCCGAAAATCGACTATCAAGGTATCTGGTTTCACACTATATATGCTACCGTTTTTGTTCACACAAGCCAATAGAGGGATACTATTTTCTTTGCGTATGATTCTAACTATCTTGCGGCTCTCAACATAGAATTCCTTGTCAGTGCTATCTTTCTTAGTCAAATAAACTAATGAGTCTCTGTTAGCGCTCACTTCAATTTTATCGAACCTGTAATTTCTGTGTATAATTTTTGCATGTTCCAATAAATTTAACGCATCTTCTTCTCCGAACTGCTGTATCATTTGTGAGATCACAAACTTGTGTCTATATGTCTCACCACGCTCTCTGCATATTTTATACCGAGTTGCTAGTGTAAAACGTCGGATTCTATCGTAGTCTGCAGGCAATTGGCCTGTTTTAGCTAGATACGATTCTTGTCGATAACGGTAACACTCTTCGGCTGATCTCGTCTTTCCTATATCGCATACAGCACAAAAGTCAGGCCTTTCAGGTTTTGGATTGTTGCCACACATCATATCATAGGCGAATTGTCTCTCTTTTTTGAGCTTTAGGATAGCTTTTTCAGATAATGGCAACCTTGGCATAAATGCGCCTCTATAAAAAACGATTGAGCCGAATAAGCAACTTCCCCATTCGTCTTCGTTCTTGGTGTATCGGTAATTAGCTAAGAACAAATTTGCGAGTAATTGCCATTTTTCCTTACCACTGCTATTTGCAGGATTAAGGTCATATGTTTTCCAGTCCACAAGCCCGTATTTATTACCTGGATATTCCAATATGGCGTCAACAGTTCCTTCATGAAATTTAGGTACATTTGTGATTGTAATTTCAGTAACCACACGTCTTGGGCACTCGTATTTTTTCATAATACGACTTGCAAGCCCTGTCAGGATACCTTGTAATCGATCGTATACGTCGCACTCGAAATTATAATCTAGAGGTTTATCTCGTCTACCTTCACTTTGGACACGATCTTTGGTCTTTTGTATCGCCTGCTGTATGATATTGTCAGATTCCCTTTCAATCTTTCTAACCACCACCTCAACTTCATCTTTTTTAATATTGTATTTCCAATGTTCCGGTAAAATTCTAAGTGCGATTAAACTCATGATTTCATGAGTTGTATCTGCTACAACGAAATCCTCTTTTCCATTTATCACACCATAAGGATATGATAGTTTGAAAAGATAAT
>JASHSN010000126.1 GCA_030038695.1 Nitrososphaeraceae archaeon | reverse complement strand
ATATTAACGGAAAATCACTAGTTCTTACAAGCATAAAGGGTAATTATTATGCTATGGATTCAGTTTGTTCTCATGAAGGAGGACCTTTAGAAGAAGGTACACTTGAGGATTATACACTAATTTGTCCATGGCATCAAGGGAAATTTGATATACGCACTGCGAAAGCTTTTGCCGAAACAGATTGGGTCACTGACCTAAAATCATATCCTGTCATTGTCGATGATGCAACTGGAGATGTCTCTATAGATACCGGCTAGAGATTTTTCACTTGCACGTATGAAGAAACCATGACTGAACACCAACAAGATAAAATTAAGGAAAATATACCTGCAAGACCACAGAAGCTGGAACTGAAATTATTGGAGAAGAAATCACATGTTAGCACCGATATTGTTTCTTTTAAATTTAGCAGAAGTGAAGACAATAATAATTATTATCTCAACTACAATGCAGGACAATATGCCGTTTTCGATCTTGGCACCAAAGAGGATCCAGAAGGACCAATTCGATCCTTTACTCTGGCTTCTTCTCCGACCGAGGAAAATTTCATTCTGATTAGCACAAGAATAAGAGATACACCATTTAAAAAGAAACTTGATAGTTTGGATGTAGGAATCTCTGTAAAGGTAACAGCTCCGCTCGGCAAATTTGTTTTACACGAAGATCATTTAAGGGCCGCAGTGTTCCTATCTGGAGGTATAGGCGTCACCCCATTCAGAAGTATGATAAAGTATGCTACAGATAAACAACTACCTCTAAGGATAATCCTGTTCGACGCTAATCGAAATCAAGCTAACATACTTTACAAAAAAGAATTTGACGAATGCGCAAATTCGAACAAAAATTTGAAAATTATTTATTCATTAGACATACCTGATGCTGACTGGAAGGGAGAACGAGGCTACATAGACCAAATGATGGTAAGCAAATATTTGAGTTCAACCGAAATGGATAATTCAATATTCTACATTTGTGGTCCTCCAGGGATGCTAAGTGCCATGAAAAAGCTACTGCAAGCCGATTTAGGCATTCCAAAAGAAAGAATTAAGATTGAAGTATTTACTGGTTATTAAGAGCACACATCAAAAAATAAGATTCCTAATATATTGTAGAAATACGACACCACGATGTTAAGTTGACTAGACGACAAAGTCAATAATCCAATATGGAGCGAATGCTTTGACTATCTTGAACGATACCAGTGCAATCTTGAACGAAATACTGGAATAGATACCAGATACAGACACACCACGGTCGCTTGCGATGTTGACACCGGCTATATTGATATCAGCGAGGGTTGTGCGGGTGCGAATGTGCACGGGAGGGTCGTAGCGCACCACCTCCTCTACTGTCCGGATGACCATATCAGGGTCGCGGCGCAGCCTTGCGAGAACATCGGGATGATGCAGTAGAGTAAGCATGCCATTAGTGATCGAGTTAACAGTAGTCTCGTAACCTGCGGCTATCAACAGCTGTAAGGACGCGAGAAGCTCTTGCTCGTTCACCTGCTCAGCGTCTTCCTGGCTTGTCGACACCACCAGAGCTGATATCAAATCATCCGCTGGCCGATCGCGACGAGTGGTAAGCCCACGTAGATACTCCATCTGCATGACTGCTTGTGACGCAAGCTCTTCCACCTCAGCCTCGTTCTCATTCTGCAGCGGTTCGATTGTACGATTGTTCACCGTGAAAGTGGAAAACCTTTGGCAAAGACACACTGTCCATAGCTCCGACAACGGTTCAAATCAACTACAATCTTCATTTAGAGATAACAACAGGGAACTGGGTAAAAATCTAGTAGGAACTATCTGTTATAATAAATGTTCAAGTTTGTCTTTCGCACATGCATTTATTTTTTGTTCTAGTTTTCTCTTTATTTAATTCATCCATGGTCATTCCATTTGCTAAAATGATAGTACTGTTATTATCATCAATATCGCCCTCAGTAAAAATACATGCATAGGAATAATTTTTCAATGTCTGAATAATCGAGTCATCGTTTGCTGATATGGAGAGTTCTAATTCCTTTAACGGAATTAAAGACCCATAGTCGTCGATATCAAGATGAGTAACTTTGACCTTGTTTTTGTCAGTATCAATACCGTTTAGTATGTCGATTTACTCTAACTAACATTACCGTTTAGTAACCTTATTAAGGACATATGTATTTTGCTATGGAATGTCGAACCTTCTGCAGTTGAGAGAATATAACGCCTGTACATTCTGGCTGGAGAGCCTTAAATCAAAAAGTACACTAGACGCGTATAGTATCCATCTTACATTATTTTGCAGATTCCATAACAGAAATCCAGATCAATTAATCCAATTGTACAACTCTGTTGGCCAATTGAAAACTATGGTATTAAACTACATTATTTATCTTAAGAAGAATGCTAAACAGTCAGCTGGTAAACCAAGGAGGGGAGAATTATCTGTCAATAGTATTAAGCATTATCTTGATGGTGTTAAATCCTTCCTAGAATTTAATGAGATAGCATTGCCTTGGAAGAAAATCGCAAAATTCTATCCTAATGATGTAACGAACTCTTACAGATCTTATACGAAAGAGGAGATTAAGAAATTACTATCAGTAGCAGATCCTAGGGACCGCTGTATTATATTATTGATGGCTTCAAGTGGTATACGTGTTGGGGCAATTCAGACCTTAAAGGTTAAGTCAATCAAAAGATTAGATGATGATGTAGGCATTGTAACAGGATACCCCGAAAGTAAAGACTCTGTTTATACTACGCTGGTTACCCCTGAATTTTTGACTAGCCTTGATGAATATCTAAAATATCGTAAATCACAAGGAGAAAAGATAACAGCTGAATCATGGCTAATCCGTGACAAATTTGCTACGTTTTCAAAGAAAACAAATAACCCTTTACCTCCTTCAGATCAATCTATACGTAAACAAATGCGCTTTCTATTAAGAAAAGCAGGACTTCCATTCGAAGATTTGCAGCCAGACCATAGTCTGAGAAAGTTTTTCAACACTGCATTAATGAATTCAGATGTTGCATATACATTCAAAGAGTTGTTGATGGGACATAGTGTCAAACTAGATAATGTATATTATGATAAAGATAATGAGAAATCACAACAAAAGATATTACTAGAATATATGAAGGCGATAGATGCTCTGACTATCAATGACGAATATCGATTGAAAAAGAAAATAGTTGAATATGAGGAGAAGTTGAATGATGTACCCAAGTTAGAACAGTTGGAGTCGCATCTTGCCAATAAAATCCTTGAACAAGAAGCCATAAAGAAACAGTTGGAGAGAATTCAGCTTGAAAAAGTAAATGAGACTCAAGCCATGCAACAAAAACATGAACAAGATATGAAAGCTATGCGTGAAGAAATGAATCAACGATTTATTCAAATAATGTCAGTTATACAGCAGAATCCAAAATTAGCTCAAATTAAACCAAAAGTGCTAACTGACAAATTGATGTGTAAGCATAGAGCTTTCAATATTATTTAGAATTAGGTGAGAAAGCGGCAGTATGTTGTAGTCATGGAATGAACCGAAGTAATACTATTGCACTAGGTGTGCTAGTACGATACTTCAAAATGAATTTTTTCAAGGCATTGGAGTTAATAAAATCAAGGGTGCCAATATGTGCTATCATATCTGCAAATATTGTAGCTTTAACGAAATTGTTTAAAGTTAAATCATCATGATTGTTTTTCGAATGACATTGTCCGTGTAGGTTTAGATTGTCAATATTATGTGTGCATTAGTTGCGCATAAGCGTTGCAAATACGAGACGACCAGATCCAATACTTTCCTCATATAGTTGACTATCATATGATTAAAGCAAAGCAAGGCAACTCTAATACATCCTCTGTTACGATAACATGACACTATGGGGAGATATTATAGTCGACATACGTTGATTCCTGGTTCGGTAACGTCTATGCTACTAAATAGAATGTTTAACTGTATGTCTGACAAGAGGGATAATAATATATGTTGACATAACTGATCTAGTAATACAACATTATTTGCATAATCGTTTCTGCAGTATTCAAGACATATTAAAACTAAAATCGATCAACAAGCAATATACTTCTACTACAAGTACACTACTTTCTATCTTTTGTTACTAGTATCGAATAAACCTTCACAAATTCATTCTGATAGTCCCTCAGGCCAGTTAGGGGGTAGTGTGCAAATTGATTCAAATGTGGAAAGGCAACAGATTTTAGAAGTATAACAAACCGACCTGCGGAATCAGGCTTTACTTCAAGTTGTATGTGATGCGTCACTTGTGAGTGCCATGGTCTACTGAAGGCTTCTATAGATGGGTACCTCGCAGAAATTAGATTTTCCGCTCGATAATCAGACCCTACCATTTCGCCTTTTTTGATAAGTAAAGGTTTTTGATTCAAGTCAGACTGTCTTATTTGAACAAAGCCGTCTATGTTAGTCAAATTCGGAAAGCCAACTGATATAGTCTGAATATCTGCGCTATCACCGTTATTAGCGGCTGATAAGCTCAAGTTGAAGCTATGTCCGATTTCGATGACGGAGGCTGACAGGCTAAGACTATTAATCACAGGTATTGGCCTTATTTTAGGAGGAGTAACGTACAGATTTGGAAATGCGTACAATGAAAGAAAAAAATAAACAGAAAGAAGAGCGCTAATTGAGGCAATCAGAACAATAACCTCTGTCCTCTTGTTAAGATGATGTTTCCCCTTAGTTCTAACGAAGTAACTAATACTGCCTACTATTATAGCTATTATAATGACCGGTGTAATAATATAAGTTAATGAGCTAGTCTGTGGTGTGACAAATACCCTAAATGAAGCCAGCATAGTTGACTCAGGATTGTTTGAGTTTATCCGTGTAATGACCTGATACATGCCCGAATCCGGGAAAAGATATTTTACAGAGAAATCACCGTTGGGGGCATATATATTATTAAATTTGAAGCTCCTCTCTTGGCCAGTACTACCAGTTATTATAACAACCATTGCCACCAAATTTTTTAAATGCTGACCTGTTAGTAAGTTCGAGACACTGAACTTGAGGTCACTTGGTGTATCTATAGCGGGATTCTTTGGTGAATAAGTAAACAGGATTTTTACATCATTTTCTGGATCTATCCAAAGTTGTGTTCCGTTGGAGGGTTGTGCATGACCAATATTAGTGGTCATGACTGATAATAACAATAGTAAAGAAAGACTCGCCTCAGTAAATATTAACATCGTTGAATTTCTCAATAGTATGACGATTCCTTCCCAATTATTTGAATTATGATAAGAATTGACTTGTGTGAGATTAGGTGTCAAGTTACGAAAATGACTTAATAGATTTTATTGCTTCTGAGATGCAAAAAGAAGGATTATATCTAAATAATGAATAGAATCTCGATAGTTACCTAAACACGAAGTTTATGTAACTGCTACAGTTTTATTATTATCCTAATCCGCGATCGTAGTAGTGATTACACTACATAATCTATAGCTAAATAACGAGTTCATTTTTACGCGCAAGATTATTTTAACTACACTTTCGTATGAGTGTATGTATTGGTACCTGTTGTTGCAGTTCCATGGCTGCAGACTTTGCCCTAGGAGCTATAGATTCGGAACACGCAATATCAATCTGCTATGTATTATGATTGTAAGCTAAATACATTGGTTGGTTGAAACAACATTATTCACGCTTAAACTGACTAGAGATGCATGTAGAAATAGCGTGATATCTAGACATTATAAAGCTACATTAAACACAAACACAACTCTTCCTCATAGTAAAGGTCAAACATCATCCACATTGTCTAAATGCGAATACAAATTATTAAGTATACAGGCTTATTTGTAAGTCTCAATTATTAAAAAAGAAACAAAATGTGTATATGTTACATCCTTCTATTGTTTGTACGTTGTATAACGATGAGAGCCGAAGAATTTTCTAGGAATATACTTGACCTAGATGAAAAGATGCGATTTGCTGGAATAATGGAAAAATCAGGGCACCTACATGCAAGATGTAAGAAAGAAGGACGTGAAGAATATCTTAAGGTAAAAAACCACGGAATTAGTTTTTCTCAGACTGCGTATATTGTTGAAATGAGAAAGAGATTTTCGAGCGATCTGGGCGAGCTGAGATATATAGTATATTCCTATGATAAGGCAAAAATATTCAGCATTCCATTGACGGATCACATAGTCGTGTTCTCTACCGAAAGTTCTGCGAATGCCGAAAATATTCTTGAGAAGACTTTAGAATATATCAATACAAATGGAGCAAAATTATCGTTATATCAACCGTCTAACATCATAAACGAAGACAAGAAGGAAATGCTGAGAAATCTCCTCGAATCTGATATTTCTGAGGAGATGATTGCAGAGCAGCTTGATCTTGATATGCACACTGTAAGAAGACTAATTCAAGAAATGAAGAGATAAAATTAGGACAATTTATTGAGTGTTATTGAAACAAACTATACCATCTAAAAGATAGCATAAATTTAGCTCCGAATTACACAAACGAGCTACTCGTTTTAAAAGTCTCTTGTTATTATAACCTCATCCGACGGGAGAGGTTTTCGAACCCATCTGATTAGCAACTCGAAATATTTTTTTTGATGCGGAGGCGAAGCAATAGAATAAGCTCTACGTATTATCTTATTCTCGATAGAAATATGGCTCCCCAAAGTAACAAATTGACCCGCTTTGAAGTCTGGAACGGGTTGGCTGTCTAAGGGTGTAACTCGGATAATAGAAAGATCCTCCTTTAAAGCTCGGACATACGTGATTCTGCCCTTGTTGTCGACTACCACATTACTCTATCACAAGATTTGATTGCTTATGAATATATTCGTTATTTGTTAACATTATGCGGACTGACATTACATTATTCTTAGAATGTTTCACTCAAGATTTATCATGAGTCCAGATGTCAGGTAAAGGTTTGTTCACATTGAAGTCCTAGTTCAAGCACGGAGGTAGTGTTGAAGATGAATAGACGCCGCCCGATTACAACGGCGTCGTAGTGGTAATGATGACATCATTACCAAGATGAATATCATGAGATGTTCAGATTTTTAACACTTATCACGCACTGAGCCTTTTCCTCCAGAACACGCCATGTCTTATTCTAATTTTCAGAATAATCTAATTGTAGGCTTTCAGTTTCTGCTAATTCTTTAGTCTTCACCAGGTATGGCTAGGCCTGTAGTATTTTCTATGCTGTGACCATTTGCATTAGCACCATTTTTACCATTTGTTGTATTACCACTTGTACTAACTCCACCGTCACCGGCTATCGCGCCGTTAGTACCACCTGCTGCTATTCCACTATTTGTACTTGATTCTTGAGCGAATGCTTGTTCTACAAAAAATCCAAACAATAGAAGAGCTAGTACGCTACCAAAGATAATTTGCTTCATTGTCATCCTTTGATGCGAAAATAATACAATTTACGCGTTTTGAGCGATTTCTAGCTATGTTTTCTAGTAATCAATGAACGTATAATTTTGTAGAGCAGTCAAAGAGTGGATTCTTCTAAGGCGTGACATAGGGCTCAGTCCAACACGAGCAGAACTCTCCTTCAGCCTGGAAAATGTTGAGCACATCATGAAATACTATTTCTGAAACCTGAAACCATAGATGTATCTATCTGCGTTGACACTGAAAAGGATGCAATAGAGGCTGAGTGCACTACCAGATGCAATAGAGGCAGCGGCCATAGTGGACAGTCTAGAATGTGTTGTAGTTGAGACATAGGCTCTCCCATGGCCTAAGGTCGACCAACTTGGTATAGTACAAGTTTTGGTCAGTACCGGGTAATACCTGTGTTTTGTGTGCTATTGATGTAGAACCGATAGCGGGCAATCCTCCTGGTCCACCTACGTATCCTTGAACTGCTCCTAATACTACCGGAAGTGAAGACGATGATGAAGATAGGAATGCAGTATTATTCACATTTGGTAACAACGCTTATAATGATAATATTCAGACATCATGTTTGTTTGTTGCTTATCATGATAATAAGGATGGATACGAATTCCATTTGTGAGTTTCAGAAGTGGTATTCGTCATAGTCTTTATTAATTGATTGTTGTACTCGTACCGATACCAGAATCATTTGTTTGTGTACTGTGTATGTTGGTTGTTGTTGATAACGGAAAAATATTATTTATTGTTGATAATGTGGTAACGTTTACGTGGATTGTTGATAAAGTAGGTTTTATATAAATTGAATGAAACACTTTCCAACTACTTATTTTAATATCAATATTAGTGCTTAATTCGATACTAATATAATATAGAAGAAAATAATAATTTTAGAGTGTAGTTTTATATAAAGTATATGACAGATGCCATGAGTGATACTCAAAGATGAAATTCGTCATCGTCTTTATTATCGAATCATCATAACATATTCTGATGAATTCAAAAACAACAGTTGCTTTCAGCATCGTAGCAATTGCAGCAGTCGTAGTACTGTTTGCATCAGGTCCATTAGCAGCAACCAAAGCACAAGCTTTCCCATTCGGCGGCTTCCATAGGGGCTTTGGCTTCGGCTTCCACCACTTCGGCTTCGGCGGTTGTGGCTGCTGTTAGACACAAATAACTGAAATAAAATGGCCTAAAATACCCCTCTTGTTTTACTATATTGTAATGATATGTTAAGTTGTGGTTGTAGTATGCAGGATTGTTGCTTATGCGGTATGTTATCTCACTGTTATGTAGTGGACTAGAGCTGCCTCGATTATAGCTAAATAACGTAAAAGCCTTTCTTCTATGTTGTAGATCATCTTTCTTGTCTGAACCTACGTAATCTATAGCTAAATAACGTAAAAGCACACTGCTTTAAACTGCTACGCCGCAGCTCTGATCTATCTACTAATATTGCGTAAATCAGCTAGTCAAACGTGATACAAAACAAAACGACACTTTTCATAGCCAGCATTAAACCATGATATTGTCAATATAACACCACTTCCAATCTTCACCAGGTTGAAAAGATCTTATGACTGGATGTCTCGTTGCTTTGAAATGTTTTGTCGCATGTTTATTAGGAGAAGAATCACAACAACCTACATGACCACATGTCAAACATAAACGCAAATGTACCCAGTCAGACCCCATTTTCATGCATTCTTCACAACCGTTTGGTGTTTTTGCTTTTATATTCTGATGTACTTGTTTAAGATGAGCGCAAGCCTTAGTAGACATTACGTACAAACTTTAGTCTATTTTCGTATTTAAATTCGATAGCAACATTATTGCAACCTGGTATTTTTACTAGAACTGATTATTTGACAGTAAACAGAC
>JASHSN010000125.1 GCA_030038695.1 Nitrososphaeraceae archaeon | reverse complement strand
AATATCATAGTATTCAAAAAAATTCTTTACTGTTACAATACGTTGCTTTAACGTAAGTGTGGAAATATTACGACTTTTCAAACGTGCAGCATAACCATTAAGAATATCGTATATATCCGGCTGTCCGTTTTTTATTTTAGGGACGAGCCCGTCTACACTGAATCCGTACTTGTTTTTTATAAAGTCCTGAAAATCCTTCAGCCTTGAAAGGTATTGATATGCTGTTGAATCATTCATTATTCTTACATTCCTGATGTAAGAGGTGATCGTGTTTGCAACTGAGGAATAATTAGATAAATTATTTTCCATACTTTTTGAGAAATTTGCCATCTTCAGATGCTACTTAATGCACTGATAAATATATAGATTGTGTATTTATAGATAGCTATGATTAGTAAATCTGTAAATTATATGCCTTATAGCTGAGTTGGTACCTCCTTGTGTAATTATTGTTGCTCCTACATATCCTGTAACCTTCTTCTCCAGTATCAAATAATGTCTAAGCCACTCATCATATTCCTTCTCATACCCTGGTTTTACCTTCCTACTAATGACAATAGTAACTTCCTTTGAAGCATGTTCAGCTTGTGGACTTCCTTTATCCATTGTTACTATAATGAGATATAAGCTAAAAAGTTCTTTTTTTGGTGCTGCGTTCCTAGTTATTCAATGGATGCAGGCGCGTCAATATCTCCAAGGACATGTTGAGTGGAATAGAGTGGGAAATGATAATATTGTATGGTTCCAATCACTTTCTGCTCAAGTTTCCACTTCGAATATCTTTGGGACATTGGGAATTCCCGCATGTGGCCTAGCATTAGTGGCAGGTCTAGCCAAATCATGAGGAAGTTCTTACATCTATTCCACCAAGAGGTTGAATTTTGGGATTATAGAAGGATATGACGATATAAAGGATATAGTAAGACGAGTATTAGATGCCGAAGACAATTATAACTTGCTATTCATAGGACCACCTGCAACTGTAAAGACACCTTTCCTGTTAGGCATCCTTGACATTAGAAAGAATGGAGTATCAAGGTAGATCAGATGAGACGGCAGTATGATTTCCAGATAACTTTATGATATCTTTATAGATTCTTAAATTAATATATATATAGACACAGATATATGTTAAATATCAGTTATGATTGACATATATGTTAAATATCAGTTATGTTTGATCCAGAACGTAAGCCCGCCAATTCAGCTGGTTCAGCACACAGATATATGTTAAATATAGATCTGTGTGCTAATATACTAAACTGTAGATCATGTTGAAGCATTCTCTTAAGGAAGACTTTAGAACTATTTTAATATTGATCGTGATCTCTAGTGTTACTTCACTGGTTGCGGCTACGAGTTCTATTTCTCATAATTATGAATACGTTTACGCGCAGGTTCCTGGCTTACTGAAAGTTCGTCTCGCGTGTTGTGATGATAAAGCACAAGCAGCGGGAAACATTTTGTAGTTAGGTTTACTGGCGATG
The DNA here is from genome assembly GCA_030038695.1 of Nitrososphaeraceae archaeon. Classification (GTDB taxonomy): domain Archaea; phylum Thermoproteota; class Nitrososphaeria; order Nitrososphaerales; family Nitrososphaeraceae; genus Nitrosopolaris. The sequence continues at coordinate 4,348 of JASHSN010000125.1, read as the reverse complement.
CGAAAGTTTCACCAGAGGTATTCTTTGGGTCATCGAAAGGTACTTCTGTTACATTGAATTCAGCTGGCTGGTACCGAGTAACTGTCACATCAGAACCTCCTGGTTTTGGCACTTCTAGCTATAGTCCAGGATGTTATGCTCTGACAAGCGGAGGAGGAACCTACGAATGTGTTATTAGCCCAAACCCTCATGACGTGGTTTTAAAAGTAGTGATTTACAATAGAGCAGAATGCGACAACACGAGTTCCCGGAAGTCCCCAGCATACTACAATATGATCACAACAGTCACAACTTCTACACCAATTGCCTACGGCCCCAGCAGAAGTGAGAACTGAGTCGTTCCCGGCTGGACCGTGTGAGGCTACCAAGAGTAGTAGCGCCAGTTTTCCCTGTATGGGACCGACCAAGGAGTTCAAGGTACACTATGGCAGCACGTTTGACATAGAAGCGAAGCAGGGAAGTAAACCAAACTGTGGTAATTACGAATGTGAACTTGAGCCAATCCATTTTGTCAGCAATTCACGCGAAGGCAACTGTGGTGATTATTTTTCTCCATTTGGTTCGTGCCATGGGCGGGTGCCGTATAACAGCGACATGATAACCGTTGACGTAAACTATCATTGGAAATACCGGTAACTTATCTTATTGACACTTTGGCTAACTATTTTGCCTCTTAATTCTGCAATTTGTTCACCTAACATATTTTTAGCAGGCATTGATAGTTGGTATATAATATTTCGTTTGGAATAGGACGATACATGCCGCCATATCGATAGTTGGAACTTTCATCTATTGACGACTTGAGTAATAAGCCAAATCAGAAAATATACAGTAAGATCTATGATATCAACATGAAGTATCGTGTCAACTTAAAATAACATTACATTTCTAGTGATTAGTGATGTACAGCGTACTAACTTTAGTCTTATCAATTGCAATGTTTGTTCACTTATCTCGAGTGCTGTGCTTACATCAGTAAAGCCTGTATCAGCCTTTACTGCAAGTTCCACGACAATAACAAAAACGCCTATAAAGCATCTCTCCTTATGCAAAGACAAACTTTGTTGATCACACCCTTATTGACCAGACATCTATCCTTCGCTTTATTGAATACAATTGGGGCTTAGGACGAATAGGAAATCAATCATTTGATGTCAAAGCAGGTCCAATCGACAGTATGTTCAACTTTATCATGTACAAGCCCGAAAACCCAATATTATTAGACCCTACAACTGGAATGCCAATAAACATAAAATAACAACGGGATGGAGAATATGTGTGCTGGGAACTTGAGCAACTGCGATGAAAAAACGGAAGGACAGGTAAAGGTATGACCCGCTATTGGATGAATATCCTCGATGTGTGACAGAGTATGCGCGGCGGAAATACGGTCGTATACCTTGTTATAGGCAAGAGTCTTAGAACTATTCTCTAGTTTGCTTAAATATAGTCAGTCTTCAAACCAGAATATCCCTCTTTGAAACCTCCTTCGAACCATCCCCAGGTTATATCTTTTTTATTCATCAAGTTTCCTATGTTCCTTCCTGTCATGGATATGGTTTTGTCTTGTGCCGCAGAACAATCGTCGTAAATCGAATCTATGTCTCCTATCGAGGCCGTTGGCTACTATTTTTGATATATTGCGTGGTGTTGCTCCGTGGGTCTGACCAGTGACAAGACTGATAGCACCTGGAAGAGAAGGATCGATATTAGAACTATGGAAATTATCGCTCATAGTATACGCTGTTACAGTATTACCATCGAAGTATCCCATTACTAATTTAGGGTCACAATGTTGGATGGATAATGCAGAGTTCTGCACGAATTTATCCATAAGACCACCATCCATCTCTTTCTGTAGTGCTGTTTACGCGTGATTAGGATCACATGAGGCTATTGTTACAATTTGAGATTTATCTAGACGACACGGGTTTGCCAAATTTGTGTTATTGGTCAGGAGACCAATTGTAAGACCATTTATTGAAGGTGTGTTAGATAATGGTGAAAATCTAGGTTCGCCAGGTGGATTCTTAGCGAAGTAATGGTCAAAGGAAACATTTTCTTGAAAAATGACAACTAGGTGTTTGATAGGCGTAGTTGTATTTCTTCTATTGGTAGCAGATGCTGCCGCCGCGGTAATAGGTGGAGATGAGATTGGGCCAAAAATCAAAATAGCTGACAAGGGTATTAATAACAAGAGACTTTTGCATGAAATCATATTCATCTAAAGCCTAAAATTATAAAGAGACATTATATCAGGTTATATTTATGATTACGTTTTTTTGTAACAGCCGGCGTTGTCGCATGGGTTATTTTGACATACTGATTATATGTAAATCACTTTAATTTTGTTTTTTTAAGACGTGTGGAAGAACAGTGGCTGAATGATAAGGTGAATATTGCAATACACTACAGAAACATAGGCCTTGTACTCCAGAATATTGGTAATAGCAATGAGGCATTGGACTACCATAAGAAGGCACTAGCCATTGATGAGGAGCTAGGAAATCAGAGGTGTTGACTAGAGAAGCCTTTCTCGTTGAACATGGTCTGGTACGCAATTGCAATCAACCTACCTATTCACAACGTACGGTGATCTTTAATTATCTTGACAACATTTGTGATATGAAATGGTTTTTAAGGATTTTACGGTAGCTGTATTGTCTGTTGAAAGAAGAAATTGTCACAGATTGGATTCAGATTTTGATTACGTTTAGAAGTGCCTGTTACCATTGTCACAAAGAGATCTCCCCTGGTCATGCATTTTGGTCTAATTCCGTAAGGGCGGCTAAGCATTTGGTATGTAAACGTACTAAAGATGAGAGTGCCATCACTAATGAGATAGAAATCTTACAGCATACTATGAGCAATGATCAGATTCCGTCATGGGCTAATCCTCCACAAATTTTAGATCTAAAATGCTTTTTATGCGGAGCAAAAACCGGTTGTCACGAATGCACGTATCTACATGAGTGTGTTCAAAGATTCACCTCCGAGGAGTACTGTGTTTGTAAGAGTTGTTCAAACAACAGCGAAGGACCAGGAAGTTATGAGCGATACAAGCAAATTTTTGTACAAAATGCTAAAACCCAGATGTTTAGGAAGAACCTAGACTAATTATAACAAAGTAATTTTTAACTGTTGTATGTCTTTTGTATTTATAAACAACACTACAAAATGCGCAGTCGCTTATATGATGCTTAATGCTATATATCCAAATTTGCTAAAGGATTTGGTTAAAAACCGGGCAGACCAACAAAAACCAAGAAAAGAGGGTCTTACATATATCATAGACAGGTTTCAGGGCCTTGATAGGGAGAACTTTGAGATACTTGCACCATTTATAGATACAGTCAAGATTCATACTGCACTCCCATTGCTTGCTTCCGATACTCTATTGAAGCGGAAAATCAAATTCTATCATGATGTAGGTGTACGAGTATCAACAGGGAGTACGATTACTGAATTTGCAATTTTGGAACATTCACTGGAACGATTTGCGAAAGAGGCCGCTGCAATTGGATTTGATACGATCGAGATTGGTGAAAATAGCATAGACATAAGTATAGAATGTAAGAGGAAGATTATGGATTTGATAACTTCCCTGGGTATCGATGTTCAATGGAAGGTAGGGAGGAAAGATCCTAGGCATCAGCTTAATGCCGAAGAAATTTCATATAAAATTAGCGATGCCTTGAAGTTAGGAAGCAATAAGGTGGTTCTCGAGGCAAACGAAGGAGTCAGCGTAGGAATTTATGACGAAAAAAGTCTCATAAAATGGAACCTTATGGGAGCAATAACATCAAAATTTCCACCGAGCACTTTCATATTCGAAGCTCCACTGGAATCTCAACAATCGGCCTTAATTGCAGAGTTTGGACAGCGAGTGAACTTAGCTGAAATTCATCCAGAATCAGTCGCATCAGTTGAATCTCAGCGTAGAGGATTTCTTACTAAGGCAGCTTTTGGCGTATCATATTTGCGTAAGAACCCGGAGGGTGGGCCTGCCGCAAAATTCATTTATTATATTATTAAGACAAAGCATCCTATTGAACAGAGTGATTTGATAAGTCTAAGCCATCTGCCAAGAAGAACAGTACAGGGAGCGATTGATGAGCTGAAATTACAAGGCTTGATAATTGGAAGAAATAGCCTAGATGATGCAAGGAAGCGAGTGTACGTTCCAGTTCATTCGGACTGGCTCTATACCATTTAACATAATTCCGTTAAGTTATACTTCGCAACAGATAATTTGTTATATCCAATCTGAAACGTTTAGTTCTATAATACTCCGCAATAGTCTCCTTTAAATTTCGAAATTTAGAATAATATCTTGATACTAGAAGAT
>JASHSN010000124.1 GCA_030038695.1 Nitrososphaeraceae archaeon | reverse complement strand
ATGGACAAAGGTGGATGGCAGAAACGGTATTCTCTAGTATCAAGAGAATGTTTGGTGAGTATGTAAATGCTAGAAAATTTCATAACATGACTAAGGAGTTGGTCATGAAAGCATCATTGTATAACATGTTTGTTGCTATGAAGATGTAGACGGATAGATAGAGTACGAAGTAATAAGTGAATTGTGCAACAGAGCTGATCTAAACAATAAAGAGAACTTAGATAGTTACCTAAACACGAAGTTTATGTAACTGTTGTTGGCTTTCTAAACATAAACAATAGAAACAATTGGGATGCGCTGACTTATGACGAGGTTTCACGTCTAGTGCAGTATAAATGGGGACAGAAAGTTTTAGAATGGCGAAAGTGGAACGGGAACGAAACTGTGATGGATGCTGGTTGTGGTTCCGGCCTTCTTACGAAATTGTTGGCCCAAAGAGTTCCTAGAGGTAAGGTTTATGCTGTAGATATTGATTCCAATATGTTAGAGCAAGCAAGACAGAATCTTAAAGATTTGGAAAATGTTGAGTTAGTACAGTCTGATATTGCTGATGTGAAACTTCCTAAAGAATTAGACGTAATTTTTTCTAATGCTACTCTTCACTGGGTTCATGATCATGCACAAGTTTTTCAGCATTTTTGGGATATGCTAAACTGTGACAGCAATAGGAGAAGACAACTATTGATTCAGTGTGGAGGATATGGCAATTTACGACGAGTTCTTATGCTACTACAACAGGTCATGAAGCTAAATGAATTCAAAATATATTTTGCAAAAATAAAGCGACCATGGTACTTTGCAAAGCCCGATAACACAACTCGCTTACTGAAAGAGATAGGCTACACAAACATAAGAGTTCGTCTGCATAATGATTGCGTGAGCCTTACTAATCGTAAAATATATGCTAGATTTGTAAAAACTGTAATAATGAAACCACTTCTAGAACACCTTCCTGATGATAAATTAAGAGATAGATTGTTGGAGTTGTTTCTGCATGAGGTTGAAAAGAGAAGTAATAGTAATATGGGATGTCGGGCCATTTGGTCCTTGGACTACGTTAGATTAAACATAATCGCAGATAAGCCATAGGGTAATGATCATTACTTGGTCACCTATACTAGCGCGCTGTATGTATACAATATTATTATTATTATTATTATTATACTAATCTCCAGATAAGGCTGTCATATGACAAAGAAATTAGTTCAGCTTATCAGTTCAGAGAAGGATCAGATTCAAACACGAGGTTATGTAACTACTATTAATTACTTTTGATGATCAATCTTTCGGGCAAGTTATTCTCAGTAATGTTATTTATGTATACGATTATTGCTTATGCGGTATGTTATCTCACTGTTATGTAGTCTGGCTGCCTGGATTATAGCTAAATAACGTAAAATCTTTCTTCTATGTTGTAGATCATCTTTCTTCCCTCTTGATACTACGTAATCTGTAGCTAAATGTAAAACTGTATTTTTACAACTAAAGTACAAACAAACACTGCTTTAAACTGCTACACAACAGCGCTGATCTAGCTACTAATACTACGTAAATCAGCTAGTCAAACGCGATACAAACGAAATGACGTATTTGGTCACAGTCCTAAAATCAAAAAAAATTTGCAGCATATCCATTTCTGCGCCCCAAAACTTAGTTGATCTATAACAATCTTCTATATAATGCCCCACACGTTCCAAAAATGAAAAGTCAGAGGAGAAGCATACTTTTTCGTTTTCGACAGCAGGTTGTATGCGGCAACATTTCATCAAATATTTTTGTGTCTGGCCGGGTTGCAAAAGCGTGTGAACTCAGCTACTGCTGACGTCAAAGTTGCAACTGTTAAGATTTTGCAAATGGTGTTAGTATATTCATTTTATACTATAACAATTGCGAGAATGTACTATCATTTCTGTAGTGACTGTGCTACACAGTCCCACATTATGTACGTTGTCTTCAGAAGACTTAAGTCATAACTAGTGTGTTATAGTATATGAGTAAACAATTATCTTCAAAGAGAGCCACGGTAAGGATAGAGATATTGTCATCTGCTGAATATTCCTTTAATAGTTAAGGACCTTCATGAAATTCTGATAGACGCATCCAATTGCTGTGAATTCAGCAGCTATGTGGATAAGGATGGAGAGACACGCGTAAAGATAGAATGTATAGTCGATGAGGATGAGAAGGAGCGTGTTTGGGAGTTGTTAGATTTAAACACAAAAGAGATTGCTGTATATCTTCAGAGCCAAGTGATATACTATCTGATAGAAGCTCAGAGAACACTACCGATTTTAACAACTATAATCTAGTCAATGAAATTATCGAAAGTTAGATGATATCTCAAATCCTGCATGAGAACAGCGCAACAAAGAATACAAATTCTAACGCGTTTGAAAACGGGATCGAAACAATCATAACGAGATAATTGCAAGAGTTAACAAGTCGAATCTACCCTATTATTGTGACACAAATGACATTTGTACTGGCAATATTCTAAATCACCTTGCGTCTCTCTTCGTTATTTTGCTACCAGCTGCTACCAGTTGCAAATATGATACGCTATGAAGTATGGTGTCCGTTGAAGAAGAATCATACAGCATGTGAAGTATAATTAATCTAACAATCTCGGATATAAACAAACCTTGGGATAAATTGAATCAGTCAAATATAACATGACTCATGAAGGTTTTGTTACAACCCATAACAGAATACAATATATCGATGACCTGATACACGAACACGAATTTATACCTACAAAACTGAGGCAACAAACCCGTTGTGTTACTTGTGGGAAGTGTTACTGTCATAAGTGTGGCAAATTACTGGAAAAGGAAGCTACTCCCGAGGCTTTATGAAAATGAACGCCATTCCCAACAGTACTAATGTTACTCTCTGCTCTTGTGTAATATACAGCCTCTCTTCGCATTTGAAGCTGGCAGTTGTCAATAAAAAAAACTGGGGAGGAACCATCAGGAGCTTCATTTAGTCTTATTCATTGCCTTGGCAACAGTAGACATAGCACTTGTCATATTCTTCGCTGCACCCGCCGAAGTCATGTTGCCTTTTGTTATATTAGCACCACTAGCAGTAGTCATGTTGCCTTGTGCGTTTGTTGTTTTGGCATTATAGAGTACTACTGATACAATTACAGTTAACAGAATCGCAGCAGTTATTACGAACGTTGTTTGTTTACGCATTAAATGAGGTAGAGATGCAAAATATATGTAAGTTTTCTATATAATTCACGTTGAATTAGATCTTCTATTTGTGTGTTAGTCTTCTATGATTCCGTGTATACTACTACGAATATATCTATTATGGTCCAATAGTTGAATACCTAAGTCAAAAGATATCAAATGGGAAGTTTTATAGCTCTGGTTAGTGAGAGGGTGTTATGGTTGGTAACAGGACTGAAACCGCTGCTCTATGTCAATCGTGTAAAGATCAACCAGCAGAGATATTTCAAGAAGATGGGGATTATTGTTTGGAATGCTGGCAAAAACAAGCATATCCTCCTCAATAAAGCAGTAGTTCAATCACTAGCATAGCATCGCTTGCGGTAGCTTTTTACTCAAAAATAGTCTGACCTTTGCCGACAACAAGCTCCATATGACCGTGACTGAACATTTTGAAAATTTAGGTGTAGATTACCATGTAAGGCAACCCACACCAAGTATGCTAATACAGCCCTACGCGAAGGTGACGCATGTTTATCACGCATATATGTTAAATAAGCATTACGCACCATGATTACGTTCTGTTATCCTAATCTATATGTTCTGAGTGTTACACCATATTTGATCTTGTGATGTAACGCAGACAGACTTTTGTGACGAAGCTTTCGATAAATTGAATTATTCCTTGCATATAACTACGCTTTATCCGGATTGATATAATTCACAGGTTTAAAACTGAGTTTGCAATTTTAGACATGACAATCTCGTCAATCGAACTGCTATGACAAATTGTTAAAAGTGATAACCTGTTCGTGTAACATTTTGATATGTTCCCTTATTTCGTCTAACCTAACCTCTGTTATTTGTCCGTGTATCATCAACAACAATTCTTGACACGGTTGGCAATTCTTCGTTTCTAAAGGCATCTTTCTATGTAACACATCTAAATGTTTCTTCATTATTCTAGCCTTAGCAATATCTTCTAGGAG
>JASHSN010000123.1 GCA_030038695.1 Nitrososphaeraceae archaeon | reverse complement strand
AACAACCAGCACTGTAAGAAAAGATCCTATTAAAGCCAATCGAGGAGCAAAACCTGCTTCATGGTAAAGAACAAAATCAAAAAGGGAGCTAGTAAAGCAAAGGAGAAAAATATAAAGATCGGGCAGGGCAACTAATTGTACTATCATTGATGGAGCATGATATTTACAAGCAAATTGGAATACACCCGGGTGGCCAGGTGCAACATCAGTATCTAAGTTCGAGCTTTATTGTTACAACTCTTACTGTTACATCTTGCTGCTACAGATACAACGATGAACATCATCACTTTTTGAACCATAGCCTCTTATCCATTTTAATATAAGGTGCTGCTAGATTGATTGGCGTATAATCATTCTCCCTAACTTAATGTGACTAACTAAAGAGGCTTTCTGCTTTGTCGAGACAGAAGACTAAGACACCTGCATTCGGATGCTAGAGGGATTCACATCCTGTTTCGCATATTACAATATCGTCCAACAGCTTTTTAGTCGTCTTTCTCATAAACTGGCCCTATTGACGCCTGGACACCTGCGTAAGTGCCTCTAATTCTATCTACAAATTCAATATCATTTATCATCTTTAGCATGTCAAAATTGACTCTGTGTGCTACTACAATATGTGTTCCTTCGTCATAGAAAACTGGAACCATACCAGTTTCTTTGATTATCCGATTCCTGATTTCGTTAGTATCCTGTCCTGCCTTTATGAAAACCTCGAGAGTATATATAGGATTCTTCTCCTTCCTTTGACGTAGTATTAGATCGACAATTAATGGGGGATCGACTTTTCCAAGGTGTATTTTCATAGCATTTTCGAGTTCGTCAAATTTCTTTAGAACCTCGCTTACTGCACTCAACTTATGATATAATGATACTAGAATTATATTAAAGTAGGCCTTTGCAAGAAGGATCATCGTAGCTCTTCTACTTACGGCTAGTAACGCAACTGCAACGTAATCGCTACTTAATCTCATCTACCTAGAATCAAAGCCACCTATCTAGCACAGCTTCTATATTCGAAATTCAGTTCATAAACTTCGAGAATGAAAATGCATCTAAAAGAATAAAAGATATTTATAAGCGTCTTTTTGAGGTGGAGAATATCGAGAAAGAAAGACATGCATCATGGTTAGAGAATTTCTACGATTTGATCGTTGCGATTGTAGTTTTTCAGCTGAGTTCAATTCTTAATCATAATGTTTCAGTTTCAGGATTTCTGGTGTTTGTTGCGCTATTTGTACCTGTTTTTTGTCGTGGATAGGAGTTACCTTCTATAATTCAAGGTTTGAAACTGATGATTTAGGACACCGTCTGTTAACACTTTTGCAAATGGCTGCAGCTGCTTTCATGGCCGTATGTGTTTCTGATGGCTTTGGCAAGGATTCCAGTGGATTTGCACTATCTTTCGCGGCAACACGTGCCATTCTTGTTATTGAATATCTGCGCACTGGAAGAAATGTTCCTGCAACACGTCCATTCATAAAGCGATATTGCATTGGCTTTTCGATCGTAGCAGCATTATGGTTTGTGTCTGCTTTAGTACCTATACCTTTTCGTTTCATCTTCTGGATAATAGGTTTGATTATAGATATTTCAATACCAATGATATTTACTCGGAGTATGGCAGTAAAATTTGCTCCCAATATTCATCACCTACCTGAACGCTTTGGATCATTTACTATCATAGTATTTGGTATTTCCATACTAGCAGTTGTAGATGGCATATCAAGTCATGAATGGACTGCTCAATCAATTACTGATACAGCACTAGGACTTGGAATAGCTTTCAGTCTATGGTGGATATACTTTGACATCGTGGATGGATCTGAGATAAAGGCATTACGCAGCGAAAGACGAGTTGGGATATATCTTTGCTGGCTTTACATACATTTTCCTTTACTAATTGGATTTACTGCTTTAGGAGTAAGTATTGAACATGTTGTACTGGATAATCAGAATCTAGCAATGCCTTTTGCAGAGAAATGATTGTTGTGTGTTTCGGTTTCAATATGCCTGTTTGCACTTGGTGTTATGCATATCACATCTGAAAGGACAAACCAAGTTAATAATAATTCTTTAAGAAAAGAATTTCCGATGGCCTTATATGGTATGATAGCTGCTATTGTCGTTATCGTAGTTGCCATACCAAATGAAGGACTCTTGCCTGTATTTCTGATGTCTGCTGTGGCTATAGCCTGTGGTGGTCAAGTTGCTCTAGATGTAAGACGTCATCCACATCATCGTCTATTCAAAATGTAATGAGAATTAGGCTATCTTATATTAGACTTTTACTATTGATGATTGCAATAGGTAAAAAAGCACCTAGAGAACATCTACAGCTTCAAGAAAGATAGCAGTGGTTGGTCGTCAATATCGATTGGATAAACACATTGTTAGATCAGATGCATTTCCAAAGATCTCCAGATAAAAATATAATGGAATGCAGTCCACATCCTTCTCACGTTTAGAGCGAGAAGACGTGTAGTGGGTGGAATGATACTAGGAGCTACTACCGGCACGGTAGTGGGACAGAGTATTGAACGCAATGGCTGATGTTCCTACCCCATCATCAATGCCGACTAAAATGTCTATAATTATTATATAATTTAATGTGTATAACAACTAATGTGCAAGCCTACGACAAAACTCATTACATGAACCAAATAGACTGGAATGAACTAACATGGTCACGAAAGGAAGTCAAAAGTAGTGATCAATACGTCTGTGGAAATGTAATGGCACAATATCATGACAAAATAATAATAATAGACGGGGATACCATAAAATCGCATGAATATATAATTCCAAAATCAAAAGTAGATTATTACGATGAAAATGATCTTTATCTTAATATTTCTCGACATGATATGATTCTAAATTTTGAATTCTGACGTTACGCTAAATCGTAAATTAAAGTACTTATACACAAGCGACTTTCGTGATCTCGATCGCCGAAACTGGTGTTAGTTCCTCTAAAATGTGTCTTGTTTAATTCTGACTTAACGATGATAACAGTTAGATATCGGAGTTGACCGGTAAAATATGTATATTCGTCAATCCGGTATGGACATTGCATTTAGTGTCAAACGATACCAACTTTGACAAAGACGGTGGAATTGTGTTTGATCAAATCATAGAGAAAGCAGATTATAACATCCATTCGATGATGAGAAACATGTTTTAGCTGAAGTTCAGCAGGATTTGTCGCAAGTTATGACAAGGCTAATACTCTGACAAAATGATTTAAGCTAAAATCGTCAACGCCAACAGTACACCTATACTTTTAGCAGTTAGTTACAAAGAGACTCAGCTTCAAGGATTCGTTGTCAGGGACCATTATGGTATGACAAATCAGTTTCTTAATGATATAGCCAAATGGATTGAGGATGGAAAGATTAAATGGAAGGAAACAATATTTGAAGGTCTTGAGAACGCTCCAAAAGCCTTCATAGCACTATTCAATGGCGAAAACCTTGGTAAGACGCTGGTGAAAATCGGTGCTGATTCTTAGCCAGGCCTTATAAAACTAGACGACCCTGAACAGGTCTGCTTCAGAGCTTAACCAGTTTAAATCACCGACCGAGATCGGATGAATGACTGTGAACCCTTCTGAGGATATTTTATTGTATACTTTAAAGCTGTTGCTAGATTTTTCTGTAAGTAATGGAAAGGAAGTGGTTGCGGTACATACAAGATTATTTGAAAGGTACGAACTTGCAATGCAACCTGTAACATCCAAACTGTCGTCCTTGCTGAACCATTTAGTAACCTAGTACGCAAACATTCCATCTCTCTTACCATAAAATTGCCTTTGATCTAATCAAGATGCCGAACCTCGTCTACAATCGACATCAGCTTTTTGCAATAGGAAATATTAGCATCTTTGATGTCGGTTAGCTACCTCAATTTCACACCTCTACTTTTGATATCAATGACGGCCTCTTTATTGATTCGATCCCGATAGCGAATGATGGCCTCGTAGAATCCATGCATGTTTCAATGAGTTGTCGAGTTTTAGAGAAAAATAGCAATTCTTCACTGATAACCGTTTCAGTACGATGAAATACCATTTTTTCTACAAGATCATTAAAAGGCGGGGAATTAGTCATGGTATAGTTAACAGACGCATTATTAAACAATAGAAAGATTCGATCTAAATTCTATCTGCCATACGCTATATGGTGGGACAATGTAGCACGTATGTCTAGTAATATCTTTATAGTTCCTACCATATCAGTGTTGTGGTATTCGAACTGTCATGACCCACGGTATGAAATTAAGATACAGCTGATATGAATGCACCTATGACTGCCAATATAAAAATCGATGCCGGGAGGATTGAGGTATTACGTGATACTAAGATCATAATCGACACCCATCTGCATATTCTTCACAAAACAAATAGGAGGTGGGATTATTTTGCCGATGTTAGATCGTTGTCAGTAATACCTTTTGGTTTTGAAGCAGTAAAGAATGCAATCTTGGAAGCAAAAAGTAGGGGTACAAGATTGAGGTTTATCACTGAGATCAAACGAGAGAATATTTCCTGCACTAAAGAGTTTATAGAGATTGTAGAACTCAGACATTTAGATGGAGTCAAGGGAAATTTTGGAGTAAGCGATTCCGAATACATTGCTATATCCACAACCGATGCTAGTCTATCTGAAAAGTGTTTAACAACGACTATACCGCATGCAGTCTACAACAATGTCATAGAAGATATACAACAGCACCAATATGTATTCGAAATCCTGTGGAATAAGGCAACGCCAGCTGAACAGAGAATTAAAGAAATAGAAGAAGGAATAGAACATATTGAAACTGTTGCGCTAAAGAATATTAGCGAAATTGCCAAAAGAATAAATAAGAATATTGAATCCTCTAATGAAATTAAAATAGCTTCTCATCCAGGTGGAGTCGAACTAATTTACAATAACTTTCGTGGATCATACAAAAAAGTCTTGGCTAGGCACAGAAGAGGTGAACATAAAGGGATAAGGTTCATTACAACCATCACCAAGGACAATCGAGGATTAGCAACCTTGCTGTTAAATGAAGGAGTACAAATTAGACACACAAAAAATCTTACACCATTAAGCTTTTGTATCTCTAATAAAGAATTTCTGGCTACGGCAGAAAAGATGGAGGGGGGTAAGATGATTAGTAGCTTGTTAGTTAGTAATGAACCCATCTATATTGATCACTATGATTGCCTCTTTGAACAATTGTGGGATAACTCGATAGACGCCATGGATAGAATAAATGATCTCAAAGAGGGAGTGGATTTGGCTGATATTGAAGTCATTCCTAGATCAGCCAGATCTCGTCTTCTTTACTTAGATCTTGTAAAGAATGCTAAAGAAGAAGTATTATTCAATTTTCCTACTAGCAATGCATTTATTCGGCAGACAAAAATCGGAGCAACACCGCTAGCTATACAGGCGGCAAAAGAACGGGGAGTAAAGGTTAGAATTTTGGTTCCCTATAATGAAGAAGTTGGAGCTAGATTCAACCAAGAGGTAGGGGAAGAACTAGGGCGAAGACCTATTTATAACCCTACTATAGAAATTAGATATACCGAGCAAACGTCTGGCACGATGGCTACTATCCTAGTAGTTGACAGAAAGATGTCCCTAGTAATGGAAATAAGAGACGATTCGAAGACAACTTTTGATGAGGCTATAGGGCTATCAACATATTCTAATAGCAAAGCCGGTGTCTTATCGTATGTCGGAATATTTGAGAGATTATGGAAACAAACCGAATTGTATCAAAAACTAAAAGAATCAGAAAAGCTCAAGGATGATTTTGTGAATATAGCGGCTCATGAATTACGTACCCCTATGCAACCAATACTTGGTCTAGCACAAATTCTACGTTCCAAGACAAAGGATAGCGAACAACAACAATTACTTGATACCATCCTTAGAAATGCACAAAGACTTCAAAGGCTTACTCAAGACATTCTAGACGTCAGCAGAATAGAAAGCAAATCGCTAGATCTAAAAAAAGAGTCATTCAAATTAAATGACATGATATTGCACACTATTGCGGACTACAACCGGGTCATTAAAGAACACAAAGCTACTACTAATCTGAAATTAGAGTTTACAGGTTCTAAAGAGGACATCTTCATCGTGGCAGACAAGAGCAGGATTAATCAAGTAATTTCAAATCTTCTAGGTAATGCTATTAAATTTACAAAGGAAGGTACTATAACCGCGGTTGTGATACCAAATAGCAACAACATTGTTGTGAGTATAAACGATACTGGCTCTGGGATAGATTCTGAAATATTACCTAAACTTTTCACGAAATTTGCCACAACCACTACAAAATCTATAGCAGGTACCGGACTTGGTCTCTTCATATCAAAAAACATAATCGAAGCTCACGGTGGTAGGATATGGGGAAAGAATAATTACCCTTCCGGAAAAGGAGCTACCTTTGGATTTAGCTTACCTCTTCATAAGGACTTTAGCGGATAGCTCGAGGGTATCGGAAAGCTGCGAGAAATAAATGAACATGGATAGAAGGAACACAACAGTCTCAAACTCCTGTGGTATTGCTTTGGTACAGCAGTAACAATCATCTTCATTGTATTTTTTGTAGTAGTGCCAGTAAAAAGTATTTTCCATCTCTATTAAACCTGACGATGAACATATGATGGAAATTCCAGGATTAAGAGGTTATTCAAAATTATTGATACAAAAGACTAAGATGAGATGAGAAACAGTGTCGCCAGAGAAGGAGAATCCTGATTCGAAGTCCCATCCAAATATTTTTCTGTTTGTAACAGAAGATTGGAAGTAAGATATCTATTCTTGCCAGCATATGATTGAAATTCCCAATGATAATTGTTGAGGCTGAAATTACGGCAAAAACATCGAAACTACAAACAATTAGGCCAATTTACACGATAACTAGGAGAGTGATTTTTAACAGAATTGTAGAGTTTATTCTTTCTAACATGTTAGGCAATTATACCACATGTTCCAAAATATGCATCTTCGCAGCGCTTAATCCACGTTTGATCAAGGTCTTTTGAGTCTTTGGATTAGCATGCGGAGCCTGAATATTTCAATGTTGACTGCACACTTGTTAAGACTGGTCTGAGGATGCACCACCCATACATATACTTAATCCAATTCTGATCTGATCCTTTCGAGCAAATAATCTATACTGACCGGCTTTCTGATGTAGCATCCTAAGCCTAGTGATGGATATATCTCTCTCAGTCCCTCACGGTTTATCTCTACAGCAGACATGAAACAAATTCTGACATTAATGTCGGTAACCAAAATCTTCTCACATAATTCAAATCCGTTCATATATGGCATGTTAATGTCAACCAGAAGGAGATCATATAAATTTGGTTTGAAATCAGACAATGCTACAATAGGATCATTAGATGCATAGACCTCAATTCTGCATTTGTTACTATCATTTTTATTGCTCTCTTCTATACCTACTTTGAAAGTTGTAGTGATATCTACATCGTCATCTACAATCAGTATTCTTTTCCAAAATCGTTGCTGTTCTTTGGTGAGAGTTTTATGCGTTTCTTGTTTTTGCCCTAATAATAAAGTCCTGAGCCCGGAACAGCAATCATATGTTCATCTGCTTGTCGGACAGGGATCGACCAAACACTTTTCTCTGGGAATACTTCAAAAAGTATAATGCTCAGGACAACTAATATCACTAGCCCACTTATTTGCATATCATATATGATTAGTATGTATAGTGCACGGTTCATAATAAAGTTTCTACTTCTTATTCAACAACCTTTTCAACGTGAAATACACCCCTAGACTCCGTAACGACTAGCGTGGGATGTTGTAACACACCGTGCCACACGTATGTTGAGTAATATACACTTATACATTTATCATAGAAATGTTAATACATCATCACAGAAGCGGAGAACTAAATACTAAAAATAAAGTCTCAGCTTCTGCTTCCATCCGTTTCCATTTTTGTTTCAGTCTCTTGTATGTATCATCTGGAAGTCTATTGTGACGATTCAAAGAATCGCATTTTGTCCAGCTTTGAATTTTGCAACAAAGGAAGATGTATACTATGGGGCACTGCCAGCTGTACAGTGATGGCCAACGGAAGTTGTTTTCCTATATTATTGTGAGAAAAGCTACCAAAAGAGGATTAACATAGAACTTCTGCAAAAAATCCCGTGCAAATAGCGGCATAGTTGCCACTGCCAAGCAGATTGGCAAAAATGTCATCGGTGTTGAGGGAGATGTCTCAAATCTAGCAGAAAGGCCTAATCAATGTCCTCTTCGCCAATGCTGGCGTTATTGAATTACTACCGTTAGGATCGATTACTGAATCTCATTTTCACAAAATATTCAGTATCAACGTTAAAGGGCCTGCTATTCAATGTACAAAAGTCGCTTTTATCTACACAATTGCAAAGAATTGGACGGTGGTTCTATCATTCTGACTGCTTCGATTGGATGCTCCAAAGGGTTTGAGGGCGTTATTGTTTATGGTGCGACCAAGGCTGCTATACGATCATTCGCTCGTTCCAGTACTGTTGATCTAAAACTCCGTAAGATCCGTGTCAACGCTGTCAGTCCTGGTGCGATATCCACACCGATGGCCATTAGCATGGGTATGGGACTGAGTGCTGAACAGTTCGAAGAGTTGAAGACGAGTTTCGTCAACTCCGTACCGCTGGGTAGGGTGTGAAATCCTAATGAGGTCGCAAAAGCAGTCGCCTTTCTTGCATCTGATGACGGCAGTTACATTACAGGTATTGAATTTTTCGTCGACGGAGGTATAGCACAAATTTGCAGAAATAACCCGGTTAAATTATTCCTTCCACCGCTATTCAGCAATTGGTATTATGCCTATGTTGAGTGCAGGCATGTCTATTGAAGGAAATGTCAATATCTCGTATTTGGTAAATATTTCTCTTAATTTATTTATATGATCTATCATCAACTTGTCAGAGAAATCTCGTGGCATAAAATAGTTCCTTTTTAAAACCCCAAGGATATCACGTAACGTTGGTTTGTGTTTCTCCAATATGCTGTAAGATTCTATGATTGGGTCATCTTCGTGACCCCTATCAACAGCAAAATCAATAGGTATTTTACTAAAGTCTACATACATTTCACGCACACATTGAAATCTTAATTGTCCTTTCTCTTCGCGAATTATAGTTGTTATGTAGTTAGCGCGAATACTTGTACCTGCTATGGAATCTTCGAATGTAGGATCGTCTAAGATGATCTGGGTTACTGCTATAAGCTCCAAAAACTGATCTTTCTTTGATCCGTCGATATATCCTAAACATTGGTTTATTGCCTCTTGTGTTACTATATTATTCAACATTGTATTCTTAAATCATATTCTTATTTGTAATGATCGCTAATTGATTATTATACGTTATAATAAAAACAGTACCTTGGCATATTGTAATAGTAATACCCCCATTACAATCATAGTGCATAACCAACGAATTTAGATTTACTTACAAGAATGGATCCCGCCATGTCAGTAGCAAATACTCAACAATATATATATGTCACACTGGAATTTTTTATTAACTTGACTAACTTTTGGATACCCATATTGGTTTTACTTTTTATTACTGTTGCCTTAGCCGGCTCACGCACTATCTCCCAGTATATCGTATTTCCAGTCATTCACTCATCCATTCAGGAGGCAAAAGCTATAAAACACAAACATTCTTCCTCTGGTCACCCTTCAAACAAGGGCAGCACAGCCCCATCTTCTCAATCTAAGAATGTTATTCGTAGTTGCATAAGCTATAGCCAGTCTACGAGAACAATCACCGTTAGTTGTGGCTCAGCCAGATTCACAGATATTGACAATAAACTCAAGGATACCAGTATATTGAAGCAATCTCCAAATGGCACATGGTCTCTTAGTGCAAATGTAGTAGTCGCTAAGGGAGTCACCTTCAGCATAGATTCAACTGATACTAGATGGCTGAAAATAAGTTCAAACCAAGAAATCACCCCTACCACTGCTCGTCCGTACAATATAGATGTTCACGGTAGTCTTAAAATTGATTCTGTAAAAATAACTTCCTGGGATCCAACAACTAATAACTATGCTATAACCAATGGATCGAGAGAGGCAGTACCTCTTGGAACGAAAGGGGCAACACCAAATGGCTATATCATACATTATGGTGCTCCGAGAGGTTTTATCAAGATTGAGCATGATGCAACGGGCA
>JASHSN010000122.1 GCA_030038695.1 Nitrososphaeraceae archaeon | reverse complement strand
ATACTACATTTATACATTCTCCAACAAGTTTTCCAATATATACCAATGTAATTGGTGTCATTTTGACATTTATTATATCCGTCTGATGAATTGAGACGAATAATAGAAGCAGAAGAAGTGTTTAATGAATTCAAAGACAACCACTACTTCTGCTTCCAGTGATATGTTTCCACATTCATATATAACATTTCTAGTATACTCGTCGAATATACTACAGTATCAAATCAAGTTAGGTCTAAGTTAAGACTAAGTTAAGTTTGCTACATATCCGTTGTAACTTTTAGCGATAGCAGATGATCATAACCCTTGTGGAAATTTATAGCTTGAAGGTATAATGGATGGCGGAGTACCATAAACTATTGCAATTTCATTGTGTGCACTTCGATTTGCATTCAAGTTAATATCTCTGTAATTTGTTCCGTCTGGTACTTTAGTTCCATTGACGTATACATTCAGAGGATTATTAGCATCGCTCACATAGGTAAATATTTGATCATTGCTCAATTTCTTCCCCCATATATCGAAGAATTGACCTAATGTAAAGTTTCTAAGCATTGGTGCTTCGATGTGTATTATTCCTGATTCATCATGAGTATGCAGCCAATAAAAGCAGTTACCAGGAATTCCAGTTTGAGATGGCACTAGAAAATATACTCCATTAATAATGATATCTAGGTGTGAATGTACGTGGAAAGCAAATTGTTCCATCGAGTTGCATCCTATCCCGTCTATTGCTCGTACAGCGGGAAGTAATGCATGTGGTGTCATGGCAGCATATATACCAATACCCACAATAGTCGCAACAATACCAACAATTGCAATGAATTTCTTAGGGAGCTTTAGAGGTTTCTTGACAAGTTTCATCATGTCACTATCATTCACCTTTGTGTGTCTGTCTTGACTATGTTGCACTAACTGTTTTCTAGAATAGAACGATTTTCCGCAGTCATAACATTTTGCTCTTTCTTTGTCTGCCATCTGTCGCCTATAGTAGCAAGCAAGCTTGTATTATTGGTAGTGGTTCAATTGTAAAGTGTATATGTAAATATACTTCTAAGAAAGGAGGTTTAGATGATAAATGGTAGTAGACTTCTTCTTCGGTTGGCTTATAGCTAATTGTCTTTTTTATACCCGACTTTGAACTCCCCTGAACTGTTATCTAACAGGAACTGTGATAACATGTGAATATACTAAAGCGAAACATACCTTTGTACAGTGAACCAAGACGAAAACCGAAACAAGATATTTACTACTCAACACGGTTCCTCAAGGCATTACAGGTACCTTCTAAAATTCTTACTTTATCCCTCGTCTATAACGATCCCACATGCGATGTCTGCGGCGAGCCTAAAATAGACATATATCGCGATAAAGGTATTTTCTGTCTAGAATGTCGGAGAAAGAGGACAGAACCTTAGCGACTGATATGGCTGAATTTTCAGACGAATCTACATTCCATAAAAAAAATTCCATTCATTGTATTGGTCATTGTATTCACTCAACGACTATGGACAATATCGCTCAAGTTTACGCACGAAATTTCATAAAATAGGTGTAAGACTTCGATAGGGTATCCATAGTATTATACTCACCCCCTCTCATAATACTACAGATAAGCAAACTCAAAAATGTCAGTAACCCACTGATATGGTCGTCTATCCACATAATCTGGATGTCATACTTATTGCGTGGACAGACTTCCATTTAACAAAGCAACAATTTTTGTGGGGGGGCAGCTAGCCTGTATGTATTTCTACCAGCAGCGGAAATGGAATGTCTGTAATGAGTATGCGAAGTAAAGGATCATCAATGAATATGAGTAAACAATAAGTGACTCCAACGAAGTCGTCTCCAGTTGCAATTAACTGTCTGGGAGATTAAATGTTGATCATATTTGGGAATATTTCTTGTTAGCTTGATCCAAGCAAGAGGATTATTCATTCATTCATTCATTCGATACTTGCACCAATTGAGATATATAAGTTAGTTTAATAACTTAAAGACATATGCAAACAGCTAATTTATTCCTCTACTCCTGCTGCGCTAAAAATAGCACCTCCGATGATTAAATCTGCATTGCTTGCTAGTTTTAGGATATAGGATGTATTTTGGTTTATATTTAAATATTATAGAAAATTCAACGAATTTAATGCTCGTTAATCTAATGTTACGACTCAAGACATTATTCTAGCAAATTTATTCGACGATTGCTATAGTATAATACCATATCAAAAATAGGATAATACAAATTTATTTTATTTTTAGTACAATCGACGGGTGTACTACAAACTTTAAATATTCTAACGTTTTTAAAGGCACTATAACGCGCTAAAACACAAAAGAGGTAAAGCGCCTGCACGTGCTATAAGAAAAAAATATGGATTTTCATAGGTTCGATATGGAACCTGATAAGTAAGTCATATGTTACAAGACCAGCAATTCGGCCTTCATATTACGACCAAACAAATGTGTCGGTTTTAAATTTGGGACAATAGCAAATAGTAATATTCTGCATGGATATGTCTTTACCATGATTTCAATGCAAATATACCAATAATTATGATGGAACGTTCTTTGGTATATTTGTTGTACTAGGTTCAACGACAGTGTATATAGCATAAGATGCATATAGACTATATAATGATACAGAGTAAACTTGCTTTGATATCCTTCATCGTTTTTGGGATTATAGCGATGGCAGCAACGACAATCGTAACACAGGCAAACGCAGATTCCTTGGTACCAGATGCCTGTGGAAAACCCGGAGATAAGGACACGAGTTATCAGGGAGCCTTTCATGTGAGTCCAGGGTTCCCTTCTCTGAGTATACCTCCTGGATATCCACCATACACCCCTCTCTGCCTACCTGATAATACAGACACAATATCTGACCACTAGTTTGGAGTATGGTCTACCCCAAATACTTTTTTTAGGGTCTTGTTCTTCCAAAATCGTGATGTATTTTCCATTGCACCGCGAGATTATCTTGTTCCTCCTCAACCTATACTGATTTATTATTGCCATATTGTTAGCCGTCAACATGGGTCAGATGCATCTCTAGTAAACTACAAGGCTAGGTTTCCTCTTGTAGCTCGCTCTATGGCTAGGTTTCATCTTGCCCTTTGTTATATACTACGAGAAAAGCGAAGCTCGCATTAAAAATAAAATGTATTCTCTCTACGGATTAAGTTTGTACATACACACTATATCACTGCCATTGTATTATCAGAACATGCCAATAAAAAAAGACGAGCTTCCGCTGCTTGCAGGTTTGGGCTTGCAGATAGTATCATTTTTCAGTATAGTCCTAGATGAGCGGCGAGTATTCCTGTTCTCTTCGTAATTTCCAAGGTTATGAAATTTACAATATGACGTGATGCCGCTGCTTTCAAATGCATACTGATTCCACGCACTGATGTAAACCGTTTCTTACAATAAATACATACAGCAATAACCATAATTTATCATCTGTTTTAATAGATGCTTGAGATAATACAAATCTAGTTTGCGGTATATACAATCCGGCATTGTTTACGATATCTAACCATTGGTCCTGGTTTAACAGGACCAAGGATTGACAAACCACCTGATGGCAGCTACTTACGTACTATTAAAGGATTATTTAAGGTTTTTAGTACACTCGTCGAATGTACCAAAATGAAATATATTTGTAATATCCTATTTTTGATATGGACGTAGTAAGAGATTGTGCGGTTGAAAGCGGATGTATTTTGGCATGAGTGTCTCACCACCATATCTTCAAGATGCGGTTATTGCAGCGGCCGCTCGATACGAGCTGTCAAAACCTTAGTAAAATTAAGCTAGTATAGTCGGCGAGTGTACTAGAAGGATTATCTAGCTTGATTTTTTCCAGATATAGCAAGACACGATTATTTCGCGGGCATAGCTATAGCAAGAGAAGTTATCATCTTCTCAGTTGTTGGCAAATATTTTAAGAACTTTCTTCCTGATGTAGTGTAGTCAATGAAGAATCCTTTATTTCCTCCTACTATTGTTCCGAACTCGATGGATTTCCTCATTCCGTACGTAGGATGATTATATGACCAGATTATTTTATATACGTTATTCCCTCCAAATAAGCTCCGAGTACCATTTTTACCGGCATTATAATTTACATTAGATTGAATTAGTTTGAAGCCAGGAAATCCGGTAGAATTCTTGTATTTAAGAGACAATCGAAGATATTCATCTAAGTGTACTGGAAGATCTCTAAATGATTTAGATAAATTATCTATTCCTATACTCACAATGGGGAGATCACTACCGCCACTAGGTAAAAAGAAAGATACAACTTGAGTACCTATTTTTCCTGCAGGATAACTATTACCATCGATACTCCAATAATACGGGTATTGCATTTTTATTCCATATTTTTGATTCCTATATGTCAAGAAAACATGTCCAGGTATTGCGGTATTAGTATTGGATTCATTCAACATATACCAACTGACTATCAACCAAGTTTAGGTATACAAGTGCTTTATTATTAGTAACACTGTTAGTACCGGTTCGCATTAATTGCACAAGATATTCTACGATAAAACTTGGTTCAACTGAACTTGCATTTTCTAATCCACCATTCAATCCTTGATCGGCAGCTATCAGATATTTAATGGCCGTAGTCCTATTTCCATTTTGTAGTGCCTGAATAGCCTCGTCGATAAGTACCTTAGCTAACATGTCATCCGAGGTTCTAGACTGGAATTTCGTTGTTAGTGGATATGCCTGAGCTTTGTCAGAGTCAGAGGCCGTCAACAACAAATATAACAAGATTGCTGCTGGAAGGATAATCGTGGAACATATCAAAATTCTAAATTTATAACCACCTCTTATTGAATCTCGGTTCTATCATAGTAAAAGATGTCCAAACTAACCTAAATAATTTTCTAAATAATCGAATACATGCGTTAGAAGCTTCACATTTCAATAACTAGGAATGTTTCTCTTCTTAATTATATCTGGATACTGTATGATAAAATGGAGAAAAAACTAAAACGCCATCATGCTTATGCTCTTTTGAACAAAAACACAAGTCAACTACCATGAGAACCTGTGTATGCAGTTGCAATTAATGGACCTGACTTCCAAGCGAATTCCTGTTTAGTGAAGGTATTCGGACATGCAGTTCAGTCCGTTATTCTCCCAATAGTCATCTGCGATATATTAGAAGTGACTACCGCATATTAAATATCAAAATGTTAGCGTCACAATTAGAAAATGCTGACGATAAACACCCCAGTAAGCAAATCACGAAAGATATATCTGTTGAATAGGAAATCGAATGGTCTGCCATCATGCCATGACGTTACATTCCGAATTTGATAAACTAGTATACCTCTGCCAACGCGACTTTTCGCTTCATTCGAGTCATTGAACACATTTCACACATGCTCACAGCATGAAAGCTCTTCAATAAATTTAATCCATCATCGTGTGTGTTACGTCGCCGACAACATACGAAATCTCAGGCTCTTCCTAAGGTTCTGTCTTCTTTTTCCAGCATTCTAGGCAGAAAATACCTTCATCCTGATATATGTCTACTTTAGGCTGGCCGCAGATATCGCATGTGGGAGCGTTATAAACAAGAGGTAATGTAAGATTTGTATATCTACTGGAAGAATCATCCATTATACTGATACGCGACTGAAGTATTTACAGGGTTAGTACCTTTGTTCCACCGTAGGTCTACATACGCTACTGTAACAGGTTATTTGTGCTACAGTTGTTCAATGCTGCAACCACGCTACTTCCATATCATAGGTAGCCAATAACATAGGTACGTTGCACGTACGAAAGGAAATTTAACAACTTTGATGAACGAAGCCGGACATGTATTGGGGAAACAGTGTTCTCAATGGTGTACTTAGATATATGGTATTCCTCCTTCTTGGTGTTACGGTAATGATTATTAACGGGCCTATACAGCCTATCTCCTAAGAAGCTAGGGCAAGACCTCCTTAACTTAAATTTCATAAATTTGTTGATTTTAGTAACTTTAGATATGTAGAGGAGTCTTTTACAACATTAATACATCAAATCTAATGTCATCTTTAGCTCACTAATCTCTTTTTCTATAGCCTTCTTGTCGGCTTCATCTATAGAACACTTCAAAAGTCTCTCGCATGCCTCAAGTTGTGATGATAATATGTCCTTCTTGCTGATACAAATATTGTGAAAAGCATCCACAAATGTAACTTTCCTGTTTCTATTATTATGACTACAAATCTTCGCCATGATGTTTGAAGAAACTTCGCTAATAACGATATTCATCGATACTCATCCCTTCTACTAGTGCCTTTGTGAACCCTTTGTCTGCCACAAAAATGATGGACACTACGACTATCGCTAAGATGCCGGCACATACTTTATTCTTGCTATTTATTTTCATTATTATAGATAACTTTTCCGGTACAAGTATAGAACTGAGTATAGATAAAACCTTACGAAACGAACGTACGCGTACTAGCGTACCTTGGGGAAGCTCGGACCGACGTTTAATTTCTAAATCCTCTAGTCGCAAGTTGGCGCTCATGACACCGTGGGTAGAGAAGCGAACCACTCGAGTGCACATCACTATAGATTATGATTGTGAAGGATGTGGACATTCGATTCAGACCCACAATAGGTCTATTTAATGCGCTCATCTGATAGATGACGAGACCGTATGCCCTTGTAAAGTTGGATTACTCACCACTTTACAATAGCTCAATTCTTTTTCTTTATCAATAACGATACGGACACCTAAAAAAACCAAACCTGAATTTTGTTACTGTCCTATAGACTTGTATATATGCTTCCGCTACTATCCGTGGTTTGAATAAAGGCGGTCGGTGTATTCTGTTCGAAGACAAAAAGAATAACAGTATAATATTTTCTTACCGTGTGATGCTAAGAACTCTATGTAGATATACCGGAACATGAAATACAAAATGGCAAATGTAAATCAGAACATTATCAACCTGGCTATTCTTGGCAATAAGATACTCTGGCTTTCATCAAATCAAGCAGAGTGCAAGCGGCTGACTCTTCGTTTAGTTTAGGAACTCGTCAGTATGTCAGAACTAATCACGTAAAGGTCTGATATTTGTCAGTTCTTGGAAAGAAGAAGATGTAATGTGTGCGGATTGTACTTCAGTGCATACCACTAAAAGAAAATGGCTTGCATCATCCTCATTGGTATCAGAATCCCTACAAAGAAAGAACGTTGGTATGCGGCAAAATGTCGTAGATATCGACAAAATCATGGCAACTATGTAGTTGCGAAATATCTACAAAATCATTACAAAAAATAAAGTGGTTACTAGTCTGTACGGAGTGAGCCTTGATGTAGTGTGTAGATATTCTCTAGCCTCAGGGGAGGCGGTCTGACATGTTCATCCCAGACATGGGTCCCCCTTGAGCTTGTGCCGAGAGAATAGGCTTGGGAACAAACATCATCGATGCCATAATTGCTGCTAAGGTGATGAAGGCGAATTTAGTGCTGTTATGCATTACTTATTACAGAAGAATGAGATATATGGGTCTTACAGGTTAAGCTATGCATAATGCCCACCCATATATCATGATTGTGGAGCATTCGTCGAACGTCCTAGTTGATGAATATATCCGCTACCTATAGTGAAGGAGTATACTCATAATATCTATACGGTTCATATTTCTCGAAACTTTTATTACTTTTCAGTAAAAAATTATTAGAGAGATTATGGACATGAGTACCGACATTATAAGACACTCCACTTATTTATTGAAGTCTGGATGTTTAAGCAGACTTCCAAATGCGTATGTACTCGTTGTCGTTACTAAACTTGAATTCATCAATGGGATAACGTTTATTATTTAAAGTCTTTAGCAAACGCTGTGTATCCACTGAAATCCGCCCCGGTTGTTCTATTATTGTATAGGCCACAATAAAATATCTTGACGCCTTATCACCGAATCCCAAATGGCCAGCCTCGTCTACATAAACGTTAATTACAGATGATGATATGAAAATGGCAAGGGTAGCACTATTAATTACCTTTTGTATAATTACAATATTTCAAATCACTGAACTTAGAAATGATACCTAATACACGCGATTTGTAAACCGTAAAAAAAGGGGTGTTTAGAACAGATTATACTCCAAATTAGTGATCAGATATTGGATTTGTATTATCAGGTAGGCAGAGAGGGTGTATGGTGGGTAGAAGTTTCATATTCTAGGAACTTACTAGCATTTCCGTTTCCTAAGGTGTTATTTTTTGTCATATTAGTAGAACCGCCGTATAGTTTAGCTGCAGTATGGTTTCCTAATGCCTCTAAAGCTGAAGCTTTGTTATTTAATGCGTAAGTATCGTTAGGATTTATAGCCAAGGCTTTATCATAATATTTTATAGCCCCAGTATGGTTTCCAAGAATGTCAAGGTCGAATGCTTCGTTATCTAATGCACTTTCGTCCTTTGGATTTATAGCCAAGGCTTTATCATAATACAGTATGGCCCCAGTATAATTTCTTAAATCGTCAAGGGCTGTGCCTTTGTTATCTAATGAGTAAGTATCGTTAGGATTTATAGCCAAGGCTTTATCATAATATTTTATAGCCCCAGTATGGTTTCCAAGAATCTCAAGGGCTGCAGCTTTGTTATCTAATGTGTAAGTATCTTTTGGATTCATAGCCAATTTTTTATCATAATACAGTATAGCCCCAGTATAGTTTCCTATATTCTCGAGGGTTAGGATTTTGTTATTTAATGCGTAAGTATCGTTAGGATTTATAGCCAAGGCTTTATCATAATATTTTATAGCCCCAGTATGGTTTCCAAGAATGTCAAGGTCGAATGCTTCGT
>JASHSN010000002.1 GCA_030038695.1 Nitrososphaeraceae archaeon | reverse complement strand
TAACCTTCGGTATTCCTTTTTGTTGTTAGTATTCCTCATAAATCCTTTTAATTTGTTCTTCTGTACTATGGTAAGTTTGAGTCTGGAAGGATGATTCACAGAATGAGAATATCTCCTTTGCTAAGCTTTAACTATTTCTGAATCTAGGTTATGTAACGAACAAATAACGACATAAATTCAGACACTTCACTTATTAGGCCACCGCCGATTATTGTGATTAGCAATCCCTTGTTCTTTCTCGCTCTCATAATGATTCGTATTACAGAATAACTATTTTGATATTTCCTGTATATACGAGCAGAGCAGCATGTAACTTAACAGAAAGGCATGCTGGGTGACTAGCGAAAGGAACCCCTAAACTGTGTACACCACCACCTGAATTCCTAAAATTTTGCACTTCTCGTCTTTCTAGGTCAGCGGCTTAATCTTAAGCAATATCATATAACGTTTCAGCAGAAGACAGACCAATGTAGTTACTAGATCATCTTGAGCTCCCTTAGCTCTGAACGCATACGATATGTCGTATTATATTGCCCAGCTTACATATGTTTCTTCATCTGGTGATAAACGAAATATATGATCGCTAGACTTTCGAAGGGAGATGTGCAGGGAGTCGGTAGAGTGCACATTTATATCCATATTGTGCAGACTCTTGTTTCCAATATTTTTAAGCCACAGTGTCAACCGTCGAGTGCCCTTTTCCAGAGTATCTGGAGTCAATTCGTATTGGAATGGATACTTACGTCTTGACATATTTCCCTGATTTCGAGCATTATATAAAAGGCTAACGTAGTCTCGACTACTGATATTTTTGTGTACCGTCGAGTCCTCCTTTAGCGAAGATAGATTTCTGAACAAATTCGTCTATGTGTATGCAGAACAATTCAATTCTAAATTGAAGATAATCTATGTCAAAATTGATACTTTACTTGCGGGTGACTTCCTTTATGAATTGATATAAATAGAATATTCAAAGAAAGATAGGTTCTTGAGTTTTCAAATCACTGCTATATCGAATCTCGCAACACTCCTAACAGTAATCTTATAGGCAGGCAAAACGTAAAGTCCCTTGAATGTATCAGACAATCTATTAAGAAAAATTTAGATCGATATGAATTAGTAGATAACAAATTAGTAAATGCTAAACTGATTCTAGAACTCCCCGCTACCCCTGGCCCTTTTCATAACGGTGGGAAAATATTGATTGGAACTGATAAAAATCTCTATGCCGTTATAGGCGATCTACTTTATCATAGAACTCAAGCTCAAAACTTAAGCGGAACATTTTCGTTTTAGCGTTGAGCGTTCCTGCAGGAGGGTTGAGATCATGAGTCATCTATTGTCTTTTGTAACAGTTAGATCGTATTTTTTCAGTCAGAGCAATCTATTACCTGGCGCAGTAAATTTTTATGTATTGATCGTAATAATGTGCTCATGGCTCATGAAATTTCTATCGCAGCCTTACTCAAGAAATTTGATAATGATATGGAATCATACCCAGACATCTTGGATGCCGTGTATGAAAATGTCAAGACATTGGCAGAACAAATACAAAAGGCCCTACAATCAAAAGAATTTCTTACGGTCGCCGATGAAAAATTTCCTCAATCTACAACACCTCTAGTCGCGGATCCCATCACAAAACAATACAGTAAAGAAATTATAGCCTGGTCTGTTGCTATATTAACATCTTCCTGGACAGAATGGGTCTTTACCTCAAAATCAAACGATGATTCTATCTATCAAACCGACCTTCAATATAATCAGGATCCTAGTAGGCAGGCAGCTAGACAAAATGTAAAAATTGCATTACCGTATATTCGAAATTCCATTTTGGATGCTCTTGATAAAGCTAGAAAAATCGGAACCTGTAAAGAAACACACTACAATCCTGAACCCTTAAAAGATCTTGCAAATATTGAACTGAGAGATTAATTACAAAAATATGAAGATGATTTCTCCTCCGCGACTATTCTCAAAATTTGCATCAAAATCATTTCAAGGTACTGGTCTGGGATTATTTATATCCAAAAAAATTATCGAAGCTCATGCAGGCAAGCTATGGGGTGAAAATAATGTTGATGGCATAGGAGCAACTTTTACATTCAGTTTGCCTATCGATTAGTAATCTTACTTCAGTCTATTCCCTTATGGGACTTTTAAGGATGAACCTTGTTGATCCCACTTCCGGTGTATTCCAAAGACTACTAATATTGGAACAATTATTGCAGTACTACGCGGCACCACCACCACATGTCTGCATGCATGCATTGCATCGAAGCAGGAATGGTGGAGTATTGCGTTACCTGAAGTTGGTCTGTCTAGAGCCCCTATCATATTCAACAGTGTGGATTTTCCGCTTCCGGAAGGACCCACAATGGATATAAATTCACCCTTATTAACTGAGAAGCTGACATTTCTAAGGGATACTACCTTACCCATTGAAGAGACATATATTTTGGTGAGATTTTTAACCTTTAAAATGACCTCCGTACTGTTAATATCGCGCATGCCATAACTGTTTTCAGATTTAGTAACTGAGATTGTCATTGACCAATATTAGTTAGTGACCGATGTCATTATAATAGCCCAACGGGCACGGTGTAATGCAATGCATTACCAATTCGATAACTTCATCATGAATTTGTAAAGGGGCTAAACATGTTACGTTCTGCGTACTAAACTGCAACCATACGATGTTAAGAAGATGTCCTATTCTTAAACAGACGTTCTTGTTCCTCTACATACATAGAGGCGGTATCTAGAGATTACGCCTTTGTAGTGCACCGCAATACACTGTGAACGCACTTTTCAAATATCATCTATACAACAGTGTGAATTATGATTGCTGCCACTGAAGATGATTTGGATGAACATGCTTCTCCTTCTGTGTTAAGTGGTATAAAAGAAAAAATCATAGTTACAGATTTGATTAATCAGCTGGACATAGCGGACGGATTAAAGGAGCTCTTATTGAGTAGGAGCTTTACACCTAAATCGCTGCTAAATGCATCAGTATCTGATCTCGCCAAAATCCTTGGAATTGATCAATACGTAGCTAAGCTCATAACCGATGCAATAAGCAGAGCCATTAAAACGTCAGGGTTACAAGCGGATGAATAGATCCATGGAATCTGTGAGTGAATCCTGGTAAACAGCACAACATTGCTTAATGATGTTGCGC
>JASHSN010000121.1 GCA_030038695.1 Nitrososphaeraceae archaeon | reverse complement strand
GCAGATCCTGTGATCTCTTTTCTGTCAGCTTGTTGTTTGAGCATTTGCAAGAATCGCAGTATATTGGATTCGTATTCGTTCGTTGCTGAGCTAGCGAATACGCGAGCCTGTTCCTCGACTGAACCCGGCAACCCTATCAGCTTGAAGAATCGTCTCAGTGCACCAACGTATTTTTCGCGGGTATGAGGGGACTTGATAGCGAATATGAAGAGCCCGTAGGGATCACCTTCACTCCTGGTTACCGTATCTGACATGATGAGGATAACCAAGATCTATCTATGTAATAAACCTGTCTTTCCGAACCCATTCAGATGCCGAAAACCAGTTTTGCGTTTTCGAACATTATAAGATCTCTATCTTGAGTGTTTAGTTCGATTTTTCGGAGAAAATTAAGATAAATGCCCATCTCAGAAATTGGCCAATCTGTTCCGTACAAAAGACACCGTGGCTCACGACCTAAGTAATTCAGCAACTCGGTTACCCTTTTCGCTAGGTATTCTTCAGATTCCTGCCTAATCCTCCCAAAGAACAATCCTGACATATCGCCATATACATTTTTGTTCTTATACAATATTTCTCCGCAGTCTAAAAACCATGGGTTTCCTAAATGACACATAACTATTTTTAGATCTGGATTATCGACTGCAACGTCATCTATGTTTATCGGATGTGAAAAACGCAGTTTGCCTTGCTTCTGAAACGTATCTCCAGTATGAATCATGACAGGGGCGTTAAACTCTACACATAGATCATATACTTGCTGATATTTCTTATCATAGGGATAGTAATGTTCGTAGCCACAATAGAGCTTTATTGCTTTAATTGAACCGTCTCTGAACCATCGTCTACAATCTTGAAGATCTTCTTCATTATGGTTGTCTATGGAAAAACCGGCAACCACACCAAGGTTATCATATTTTTTGGTGAGTTCTAATACCTCTGAAGTAGAAGGTCTATGTGAAGTAACTTTATACGACGTAAGTATGAGCGAATAATCGACATTATAATTATTCATAGAATCAAGTAATAAACGTAATCTCTTTTCTAAAGGAATGCCTGGAAAATGTTCGTATTGGTTGAGATGAACATGGCAATCTATTATCAATGGACCTAACAATGTATGATGCCATTTATATTCAAGATCATAGTGAAAAAATAATCTGATGGTACTCTACCTCGTAACACAATCATAGCGGCGCAATCTTTTCAAAGGGTCTTATGATGATACATACAAAGCTAACAGGGATGACCCGAATGCTCAAAACTACAATCAGGAATATTCACAAAGAGGATATCTCCAAGATAATCGCTTTGCAAAGGCAGTCATTTTCAGATATGGCTATGTATGGGATGATATGGCCAGTTGCATTTCTTCAGAATCACCTCAGAGTTTTCCCTGAAGGCCAACTATGTGTTGAGCTAGAAAAAGGAAAAATAATTGCATCTGCGAGTAGTTTGATAATTTCATTAGAACCGTCATACAGGGATCACACGTGGCATGAAATTACAGGCTTTGGGAAGTTTGACAATCATGATCCTAAGGGAGATACTCTATATGGAGCGGATATATCAACACATCCAAAGTTTCAAGGTCAAGGAGTAGGGACGATGCTATACATGACAAGGAAGAAGCTTGTCATAGAATTAAATCTGAAAAGAATCGTAGTAGGAGGTAGATTATATAACTATTATAAGCATGCTGACAAAATGACTCCTCAAGAATATGCCCAGAAAGTAATTGATGGTGAATTAACAGATCCTGTGCTTTCATTTCAACTAAAAAATGGATTTAAATTCATTAAGGTGCTTCCAGACTACCTCTATGACAGACGATCAATGAATTATGCTAGTTTTCTTGAATGGGTGAATCCTGAATACACGGGTAACGGTTAGACATATAGACTGATGGTGGTCGTAAGGTTTTATGTCGCTGTTTTGGATTTTTCACATATGGTATTCCAACGAAGAATCTCGGTATAGATATTGTTGTTGTTCGCAATATTTGCCTGTTATTATGAAAGTTAAGGACGACGTTGCGAAAAGACAGAAGGAGAGTATACTTGTATACACCAAAGGTAATTTCCGAAACGAAGGAATTTCAACAATACATAAGTCAATATGAAGCGAAAGTTCGACAGACTCATTGCCAGTGGCGTCTACTGGATAGAAAGCAGTGATGAAAGGGATACTAAAGGAATAAGGAGAAGACTAGGAGAGAAGTCATGGGATAACGTGCGACAACTAATTATACCTCAATCTTAGATTGCACATTTAGCAATTTGCATAGAGCTGAGATATGAGGAGGTAAAATATCGCAGATTGGAATTTTAGATGTGATTAGTTCAAGTGCCTGTCCAAACTCGATTTTGAAGTAGTGTACTAAGACCCCCAATGCTATAGCATTACTTCTTGACACGCCAGCACGACAACATATGACTACTTTCTCACCAATTTCTAAGTAGCTTACAACGCGTATTATGTTAAGTTCGTATTCAAATAAGGAGTTCTCTCCATCGACCAGCGTTCTCACATCGACAATCCTAAAATCCCCGATAAATCCTTCCTTGCATTCAGAGTACCCCGTAAGATAGCCGGGCTCTCCAATACCATGTGTTGCAAGATTGTCTAATATTTTGTGCAATTTCCTTTCAACTACTTCGGGTGGAGCAGGAAAGAGGTTTGTTTATTCTTTATTCTCCTGTATCGTAATCATTTACGTTTCTAGATAAACTGATGGTTCTTAACTTCTTAGTCTCCCCTTTGGTACCTTCTACATTGTGTGTTTCATGGTTTTTTTTATTCATCTAAGATTAAGATATCTAGCCGACATGACAACACTTAATTTTATTCGACATATGCTAACAACATGCCTATACAATCATACAATCTATAATTTTACTTTAGATTAGCTGAAACTGGAATATCATATTTGTGTAGCGTTGCAGATATGAGGTCAGATGAGATATCGTGACGATTCGTCGTTGATACATTTTTCATTGGTTTCTTTTGTTACCACGACAATGGAAACGCCTCCGAGATCAGGTTGGAGGCATCAACACAGACAAACAAAATGAAGAAGAGATCTATGTCAACCCATCAGCATTTTTTTATGAATCATCAACTGATCTTAAATCATGTGGCTGTCGAGCGACCTCAGATTCATGTAACGGTG
Source organism: Nitrososphaeraceae archaeon (assembly GCA_030038695.1). Lineage (GTDB taxonomy): Archaea > Thermoproteota > Nitrososphaeria > Nitrososphaerales > Nitrososphaeraceae > Nitrosopolaris. Next base: position 1,772 of record JASHSN010000121.1, on the reverse strand, counting down.
AATCAGAAATCTCTTTATATATATAAAATACCTCTCTTGTCCAATCAGCGCTGCTCCTGTATCTCCTTCTCCTTGTTTTCCTCGTTATTTGCTTTCAAGGTATTTTCTCCGGGTTTCAACTAGGATAAGACGTCTAAAATAATGCTCCAGTATTTCTCCTGACACTAGATAATACATGTCATTCATGTATAGAGTACATCCATATATATTATCTAGTTTCCTATTGGATTTTTATACTTCAGCATTACCTTTTAAATTAGATATCTTTATCAGAGCTAATTGGGGCCGAGATTCCTTGTAGTAGAAAACGATCGGTCATCAGATGGTATACGGAGTACTAATCGAACTTTGCGTTTTTTTTCTTCTCCTCCTTTGCAGCAACCTATTTGAAGCTCATTGTAATCGTACTTGTGACATCCGGAACATTTAGGGCAGGCGATGTCGGCGTTTTCTAAACAGAAAGGCGAAATCCGCCAACGAATACTGTTTTCTGCTACTTTCGACACAGGATCTCGCTCCTCAACTGATTTAGAAATGATTCTATAAAATCTGTACGCTGTTCTGCTATCTCTCGTGCTGTTTTAGTATGCATCGAATTTTTTAATATCAATAACTTCTTTTTAATATGATCTAGTGTCCACCTAGTATCGTCTAATTCTCTGTCTGATTCGCAAAAAGGATCATTTGAATTATAGAGAGACCTATTTTCACTTCCTCCAACACTAAAGGTCCTAGCTATTCCTATCGCACCTATTGCGTCCAACCTATCAGCATCCTGCAAGATTTTGCCCTCCAACGTAGAAGGAATCATTCTCTTTGAGTAGCTGTGTGTACGAATTGCGCAGACTATCTTTTCTATTTTTTCTGATGAATAATAGTTCTGTTCAGATAATATTTTCTTGGCAATGTCAGCACTTTCATCTGCAGAATGTACAGCCTTCATGCTTCCTTTTGGATAAACTACCAAATCATGTAACAAGGCAGCAGCAAGCACGATATCCAAATCAGCACCTTGTTCTTTCTTGCTTATCATTTCGGCGTTTCTATATACTCTTAGTATGTGTTGGAAATCATGGGCCGGAGACTGATAGTGTAGCAGTAATTCTACTGTTTTCAGTATTTGTTCCAACTTACCTGTCATCCCATCCACCTTGTCGACATTACGCATGCTACATCCAATAGAGTAGGAGTAATCCACCATTGTACCCACTATATATACATTTTAGAATTCGATGGGTGTATAAATCCAGGTGACGGATTCTAAGTTTCGATCAAGCGGTTGTCGATTTCGGATTAAGATGCTCTAAATTGAACGTGTACGCACTTAGCATCACGCTGCCAAAGAGCACATGTATGACACGAACCTACCTGTGATTCCGCATGCCTAGTGGCAACAAAACGAGGGTTCAATGGCTGCCGGATGGCCAACGACACGGGAACCCCTGTTTGACCATAGATCTCGGTCTATAATACACTCATCTTTAAGTGCACTAACAGTGACAAGCTTAACATCTGGATAACAAAAGCTACATTTTAAAAGATATTCTTATCAAACATCAAGTAAACGAATCTTTTGTCTACTGGACGTTTAGATGATAAGTAGCAGACCTTATATTTAAGAATAGCGCAATTATCTTTAATGATGCTATGTCCTGCATCTGGTATAAAAGCAGTTTATGAAGAGAAGAAACGAATTGTCAAGAATCTGGACCTTTCTAACATCGCCGAACAATTCATTTTAATGCAAGTTGATTTGGAGATTCCCTTAGTAA